>CAIWXG010000233.1 GCA_903916555.1 uncultured Bacteroidota bacterium | reverse complement strand
TTTAGTATTTCTTCTTTTATTGTAGGAAAACTCGAACAAACATTACCGGAATTTTTCAAATATTCAACACCAATTCTTCCGGAGCCCCATACTGGTCTAAGCGGGACACTTAGACCAGTGTGGGTGAAAATCTAAAGGACCCTTAGACCAATGTTGGAAGAACTGGTGTTTTTTACAGAAAAAACTGATTAAGCCTAATGCACCAATTGTATCGCATAGTTTGTATTAGGTGTTTCAACTAATAGCATACAATAATTACAGTCTTGTACTATATTTGCTCTAAGCTTAAAAGTTATGGTATCGCCTGCTATTAGGCTGTCGCCAAGCTGGCAGGTATTTTGCACCCTAAAAACATGGTCGTAGATAGCTGTACCGGTTTCTGCCCAATGATTTTCACCAATTAAATTAGACCCAAAAGTTTGAACTACTGCATGAGAGCATATATTAAATAAAACAACTCCTTTATAGCTTATATCTGCATTATTCGTTTTTTTACATGATAGGGACAGCAATGTAACTAATGCACATAAACAAACCATGAACTTTTTCATTGTATCTATTTTTATGTAAATTTAAGAAAAAGGAAAATATAAAATAGCTTATTTCATAAATGGGTCAATAAATCTTTTATCATAAATAAAGGTTTTGTCTGTTAGTGTTTGTAAAAATGCAATTAGATATTTTTGGTCATCGGCAGATAGTTTGCCAATATCATATACTTCATGAGCGGCTTGTCTATCAAAATTTTGAGACGAATAAAAATTAAGAACATCAGATAGTTTCCTATATCTGCCATCGTGCATGTATGGATAAGTAATAGCTATATTTCGCAGACTTGGTACTTTAAATTTATAATTGTCTTCTTCTATACCTGTAATTGCTCCTCGTCCTTTATCTTTAAGAATAGTATCGGGTTTTAATCCATTATTTCTAAAAGTATTGTCTGTAAAAAGCGGTTCCGTGTGGCAATTGGCACATTTATTTCTAAATAGTTGCAACCCTTTCTTTTCATCGGTAGTAAAAGTATCTGTGCCATCCAAATATTTATCATATTTGGAATTAGCAGAAATCATTAAGCCTGTAAACTGTGTAAGAGCCTTTAGTATTCGTTCGCTATTAATAATTGTATCGCCATAAGCATTCTTGAAATCTGATTTGTAATTTATATTAGCACTCAGTTTTAGTATAATGTTAGTTAGTGTTTCATTCATTTCCACCGGGTTAGTGATTGGGCTTATGGGTTGAACCTCTAGATGATTAACGCCACCGTCCCACATAAAGTCATCTTTCCATATTAAATTTTGCAATGCAGGTACATTTCGTTTCCCTATTAAGCCATTAATACCATGGCTTAGGGCATGGTCTATATGCCCGAATGCCGCAATACGCTGATGACAACTTGCACAGCTTGTAGTGCTGTCTTTTGATAGAATTGGGTCATAAAAAAGTTTTCTACCTAATACAAATATTTCGGGACTTAATTTATTATTTTTAAACCTATACAGCGGTTTAGGAAACGTTTTCGGAATTTTTAATTCAACATCTTCTTTGCTAATTTTGAAATAGTCATTTTGTGTTGTATAGCCAACTAATACGATGCTTAGTACAATTAGGGATACTAAAAAGCTGCTTTTTTTGTTCATCATTTAATGCTTAAAACAGAAAACATATCCACATAATTATCTGCAATTAGTGTGGCATTATGAAAATCGGTAACAGATGAAATTTTACTAAAATCTATCACCTGTTTATTTTTTAAAATTTCTGCTATATCCACTTTTAAATGTATTTCTTTATCTTCTTTAAAATCAGATTGTAAGTTAAAATTAAGCCTTATTTGTCTTATACAATTATAAGGGCTTTTATAGCCACCTATATGGTATTCAAGCATGTTACCTGTAGAGGAGGAATGGGGGGATTTGCCTTCTAATTTCAAGAAAATATAACCGGTATTCCAAGCCCAAAACATACCATTTGCAGGGTCTAATGCACCCGATTGTGCTCCACTGCAATTATCTATGCTATCAACACCTAATGTAAATTGTATGCCTGTGTAGCTACCGGCAGGTATATTATTAAAATTAAGTATTTTAGACTGGCTATCTTCTTCATTTATTAAGAAATAATCTTTACTAATGGTATTTATTCCGTTTTTACTTATGAACGAGATATTACCTATGTAATATTTAAATTTTGTAATTATATAAGATTGTCCTAACTCATTCATGTAATTCAAAGTGTCAAATTGAACTATTTTATCTTTTACATAGTGGTGTAAATACAAGGTAAACTTACCCTTACACCACACATTTAAACAAAATAACATGGCAACCATTAAGGTTGCCATGAATTTAAATATAGGTGCCGGTTTTTTCAATATAAATGATATTTACTGCAATATTATTTATTTTTTACAATTTTTTCAGTAACTTTTACACCATCACCTTCAAAGCTAAGCATATATATACCTGCTTGCAAGCCTATCATGTTTAAGGTATAAGCTATACTTGGTTGTATATCGTCTATAACTCTAACAACTTGTCCGGCACTGTTTAATAAGGTAGCTCTTATGTTATTCCCGTTTTCAGCATCCATATAAATATAAGCAAAATCTTGAACCGGATTAGGGGCTATTTGATATTTTATTGTATTATAGGGCATTTTTGTAATGCCTGCTGTAGAATAAGTTGTGTCTGTACCTGTAGGTACTACATGTGTACTTGTAGAGATAACAGTACCATAGTATGTAGGGCCAATAACAAAAGGATATGCAGGTTTTAAGCTATCGTCTATAGTTACAAAATAGGCATAAGTACCACCCGGATATTCCGGAGTATAGCAGAAACGACCATTATGCACATCTAAATCGCCCGCACTTGCTGTAAATATAAAATCATCAACACAGTCGCCAAGAGGGTAGGTAGCAATTGGGTGTGGGCCACTGCTACGGGTTGTGTCTGTAGTAAGAATATAACTGCTATGCATTCTTTTTACCGGGCCGGAAGCCGACGTTAAACTAACGTAGCCATACGCACCATAAATAGGAAAGCCATCGAATGCATAACCAATAATTGGAGAGTGATGTGTGCTGTCGGCATCGTTATATAAACACTTAGGGTTTACATGGTTATGATAATCGCCTGTAGGTGCGGGATGCCCAAGGCAGGAATCGAAACTGACACCCTCAAAAATCAATGCATTTCTGTTCCAAGTTGTACCGGGTCCCATTGCCCAAGCACTTGAAGAAGAACTCCAATGGAAGCCGTCTTCAGGATTGTAAATAGATACACCATTACTCCATAAACCGATAGAACCTAAACCGGTTTTAGTTAATATGCCTGTGTTTTGAACAGGGGTTCTTGAAAATTGACATACAAAATTTTGTGGCGATGGCACATTCGGATTAGTTGGCCATGGCCCAATAGCATATTCCGGAATACAGTTAGTACTTACATATACATAACTTGCATTATACTGCACCAACTGCACATTAGACACATAGCCACCATAGCCGGTAAGTGTGGTATTTTGATGCCACGAAGTAATAGTTGGACCTACTTGTGCTGCCAATTGCAAAGAAACAATTGCAGCAACTAACAAAAAAGATATTTTTTTGTGCATAAAATGAGTATTTTATTTATTAGACGTAATATCAATTGTATTCCTTCGCTTGAAATTTTGTTTTTTAACAAACATTAACATTGTTTGCTGATATTGGTCATTTTATTTTTGAGAAGTTGGTTTTTGCAACTTTTTTTGATTTGTCAAATCATGTATTTAAATACACATTTTAATTTAGCTATCAGTCTTCACTCTCAAATTAAAACCAATACCTTGAAATAAGAATAATAGACTATTTGCACTTAGTATAGTAAATACAAAAACTCAATTATATTTTGTTACTTTTACAGTAATGAAATGGTTAGATGTTTTTATCGAGATGCTTAAGTGTTCTAGAAATGATAAGCTTATTGATAGTTGTTATATTAAAAAATCCATATGTACAAAATATTTACAGATATAATTATTTGTATGTATTTATCTATTTGCAAGATTTATGCACAAAGTCTTGATACAAATTGTATTCTTTTAAATGCTAAACTTAATATTTTGCAATTAGAAAGTAGAATAATGACTAAAGAAATTATTTATAAAATACTAGATGGAAACTGTTCATTCAAATTTTTATCTTCAAAAGGCTTTGATAATATTATTTTTTTTGAGATTTTATTATACCCGGAGGATATTGAAATCAAGAACCAAGATA
>CAIWXG010000232.1 GCA_903916555.1 uncultured Bacteroidota bacterium | reverse complement strand
TAAACCATGAGCATCATGTATATCATTTATATAATAATATTTCAGGCATTAACAACACTTTATTCTAATCTTTTTATTCATTTTCATACCCGTACCAATATGGAAATATTATTTTGATGATAATTCTAACTTGAAGTTAAAATAAATAGATACAAAATTATTTTGTTTTCTAACATTTTATTGATTTCAATGTTAGAAATATCTTGTTAATTTCTTGAAATTTAAAAAATTGTTTCCTATTGTGTATTAATATTGAGGTGAAAATTATTGAAAAATGAGGAAAATAATTGCTTTTAGTATTTTTTTTGTAATAATACAATCAGCTAATGCACAGAATGCGTTTTATGGTGCTATTTATTTAAATAGTATTGATACTTTATTGTTAGATAAGGTTATTAATATGGAAAAAATTAAAGATAGTGAAATAATAAATGTAATAAATTATACTAAAGCGGAAAAAATACAATTAAATAATTTAGATACCTTTCTAAAACATCCATTTTCTCAAAATATAAATACACAAATAGATTTTAATTTAATTCTATCTGCATTTGAAAAATACAGTCAAACATGCAAAATACAATTATTATTCGATTTAGATATTACAACCACACCGGCTCATGTTTTAACCTCTACATTGCCTTCATTTAAAACAATATCATCTAACCCGCAATTAGAAACAAACTTAAACGACGGTGCTGCTAAATATTATAATGGCACTGTTTATAAAGAACCTCAAACAGTAAGGTTCATGAACGAATTTAAAAATGCTACTACTCAAATTAAAGAAATGCAAATTTTATTTCCAAATACAAGTAAAAAATTAAAATATGAAGAACTTGTAAAATTTCCTGATTTGGGTAATGCTTATAAAAAAGTATTTAATGAGGACTTAAAAAATTCGTTTAATAATATGCTTTCTTATATTGATAATCAAACTACTACAATACCGGATAGTGAAATGAGTTTTTTACGAATTAAACATGTAGCCGCAATAAAAAACAGTGATTATTATTTTCCATTAAAGATTTCTTATGAAACAATAAATAGAATATCTAATGGCTATAACCCGGTAACATTAATAAATTTTTTAGACCAAAAATTCTTTAATACGAATATAT
The DNA here is from genome assembly GCA_903916555.1 of uncultured Bacteroidota bacterium. Classification (GTDB taxonomy): domain Bacteria; phylum Bacteroidota; class Bacteroidia; order Chitinophagales; family Chitinophagaceae; genus CAIYTT01. The sequence continues at coordinate 9,809 of CAIWXG010000232.1, read as the reverse complement.
ATGAACATAAACAACAAACAGTAAAAGATAAGGTTATAATGGCTTTACACGGTTTAAACATTATACAAACAGCATTAAGAGATACAACTGATGCCACTAATAAAAAAGTTTCTGATTTGTGGATTTCATTTGAACAATTAAACCAATTTAAAAACAATGAAAAGAAATATTTTATAGGAATGATTTATCAAAGAGATAAGAAGTTTTTTAATGAGTATTTTAAATTTAATTTCCAGCAAAATGCAAAAAACAGTAAATCAAACGATAGCATAGCTAAAATTACAACCGATAGTGCTGTTATATATAGTATAGAACCGATAGTAAATGCTGTATTAGAACAACTTACTAATATGCAAGAGTTTTTAAATTCTAATAATGGAAAAGGTAAAAAAGAAAATTATTTAAAATTCTTAGACATGAATTTTAATTTAATAGCCTCAAACGCATTTATAAGTCCTGAAACAAAATCATATTTTTCAACAAGTAATGACATTGTATATATTTTTGATAATATACACAATGCTAATTATAGTAATACTCTATTTTATACATTTAAAATAATTAGTGAGATGCAACAAAGTAAAAAAGAATTTACGTCAGACATGCGAATTGTAGAAAATTATGCAAACTTCATGTCTGATATTGTTAATTCAACTAATTCAGACCAGTTGGAAGAAGTTCTTGTTAAATATATAAATCCAAAAAAAAAATAAGAATTTGGTTTGATAAAACCATTTTTAGTAGGTGGTTTTAATTTCTTATTAGATTGTTTTGTAAATTTTATTTCATAATATAGCAAATCATTTAAAAATAAAAAGCTATTTTCACCCCATGAAAAAAACAATTCTCATAACAGGTGGTGCCGGTTTTATAGGTTCACACGTTGTAAGGTTATTTGTACAGAAATATCCTGATTATAAAATTGTAAATTTAGATGCTCTGACTTATGCAGGTAATTTAGAAAATCTGAAAGATATTGAAAATGAGGCAAATTATACATTTGTAAAAGCAGATATTACAAATGGTGAAGAAATGTATCAACTTTTTGAAATGTATAATTTTGATTCTGTAATACATTTAGCAGCAGAAAGTCATGTAGATAGGTCTATTGCAGACCCAAATGCATTTATACAAACAAATGTAATGGGTACAGCAAATTTATTAAATGCTGCCCGAAAAAATTGGGATGGAAAATATGAAGGTAAACTCTTTTATCATGTATCTACAGATGAAGTTTATGGTTCTTTAGGTAGTACCGGTTTCTTTTTAGAAACAACTCCTTACGACCCACAATCTCCTTATTCGGCATCAAAAGCAGCGTCTGACCATTTAGTGCGTGCTTATGGCAATACGTATCACTTGCCCTTTGTAATCACTAATTGTTCTAATAATTACGGGCCTAATCAATTTCCTGAAAAATTAATACCCTTATTTATTAATAACATTAAAACCAATAAGGCTTTACCTGTTTATGGAGATGGTAAATATACTAGAGATTGGTTGTATGTTGTTGACCATGCCAGTGCTATAGATATGGTTTATCATAAAGGAAAACAAGGAGAAACATATAATATTGGTGGATTTAACGAATGGCAAAACATTGAATTGATTAAGTTGCTTTGCATAAAAATGGACGCGAAGTTAGGTAGGGAAGCGGGAGAAAGTGAAAAATTAATTACCTATATTAAAGATAGACCCGGACATGACCGTAGATATGCAATTGATGCAAATAAAATTAAAAATGAGCTTGGCTGGGAACCATCTGTAACATTTGAAGAAGGATTGGCAAAAACAATAGATTGGTATCTTTCTAATGACGAATGGTTGAAACATGTAACTTCTGGAGATTATCAAAAATATTATTCTAAACAATATACACATAACTAATGAAAGGTATTATTTTAGCGGGAGGCTCCGGTACACGTTTATATCCACTTACTATATCAGTAAGTAAACAACTAATGCCGGTTTTTGATAAGCCAATGATATATTATCCTTTATCTACTTTAATGTTAGCAGGGATAAACGAAATATTAATTATTACAACACCTGATGACCAAGCTGCTTTTAAAAAATTATTAGGTGATGGTAGTCAAATAGGGTGTAGATTTGAATATGTAGTGCAGCCCAGACCAGAAGGATTAGCACAGGCATTTATTTTAGGTGCAGATTTTATAGGTGATAATGCTGCTGCTTTAGTACTTGGTGATAATATTTTTTATGGGTCAGGAATGGGTACATTATTAAGAAATAAAGTAAATCCGGACGGTGCTGTCGTTTTTGCCTATCAAGTAAATGACCCTGAAAGATATGGAGTTGTTGAATTTGATAAAAACCATAAAGCTATAAGCATAGAAGAAAAACCAACTGTACCTAAATCTCATTATGCGGTGCCCGGTTTGTATTTTTACGATAACAATGTAGTGTCTATTGCAAAATCAATTAAACCTTCGTATAGAGGTGAATTAGAAATTACAGATGTAAATAGAGTATATCTTGAAAATAAAAAATTAGAAGTTGGTATTTTAGACCGTGGTACTGCTTGGCTTGATACCGGTACATTTGATTCTTTAATGGAAGCAGGTGCTTTTATTGAAGTAATTGAAAAAAGACAAGGACTAAAAATAGGTTGTATTGAAGAAATTGCTTATAGAAATAAGTGGATTACAGATGAACAAATGGAAAAATTAGCGGCTATTTATTTTAAAAGTGGTTATGGTGTTTATTTAAAGAAGTTAATAGGAAATATATAAATTGAATTTACCTAAACTTAAATCCATTTATTTTAAAATGGATTTAAGTTTTTTATTTTAAAATAGTTCCATATTCTATATACAAATTAACATTACATAACTAATATGCATTTTTTTTTAAAACTATTCCATAAAATTGTAATACTCTTTTTATTCTTTTCTTTTTTCATATCATATAGTGCTATTTGCAAGATTACAGACAGTTTACATTATACAAAAAAAGAAATAATGATACCAATGCGAGACGGAATAAAACTATTTACTCGTATTTATATTCCGGATAGTATTTTAGAACCGCTTCCGGTTCTTATAATGAGGTCTCCTTATGTTGATTGGAATATTGGTGTACTAAATCCGGCAAAAGACCCTTATATAGCTAATATGGCAAAAGATGGGTACATATTTGTATATCAAAATATAAGAGGAAAACAAAAAAGCGAAGGTGATTTCTTCATGGAAGCTGCTGTTGAAAAATATAATAAAAATGCAATTGATGAAGCAACTGATAATTATGATTTAATAGATTGGCTTTTAGCTAATTTAAATACTAATGGGAAAGTTGGACAGTTAGGAATATCATATCCGGGAGAATTAGCTTTAATAAGTGCTATAAAACCGCACCCTGCACTAAAAGCAGTATCCCCACAGGGTACAGTTGCCGATTTTTTTTTAGGAGATGATTATTTTCATAATGGTGCTTTTAGACTTTCATTTGGTTTTGAATATTCGTATGGCGAAGAAGCTACTAAAGGAGATACCGTTTTTAATTTTAATAAGTACGATTTATTTGATTGGTATCTTGAGTTAGGTCCATTATCAAATGTTAATAAAAAATATTTCAAAAAACAGATTCCTACTTGGAATGATTTTACTACACATCCTAATTATGACGATTATTGGTCTAAAAAAGCACCTGTAAATTACTCTGATACACCTTTTATTCCTATTTTGCATGTAGGTGGTTATTGGGACCAAGAAAATAGGAATGGACCACAAGTATTATATGAAAAAATGGAGAAATACGATATTCATAATTTTAATTATCTGGTTTTAGGACCTTGGAGTCATGGACAATGGGCTGATACAAATGCAAGTTCAATTGGTGATTATAATATGGAAAGAAACACAGCAGATGATTTTAAACAAATACAAAAAGATTGGTTCGATTTTTGGTTAAAGGGTAAAGGTTCAGGTAAGTTTACAGAGGCTGAATGTTTCCAAACGGGTTCTAATGTTTGGAAAAAATATGATTCTTGGCCCTATAAAGAAGCTATAGCGACAAAATTATATGTGAATGAAAATAAAAAACTGACTTTTGAAAAGCCAAATACAAATAAAAATGTCTTTGATTCTTATATTAGTGACCCGGATAATCCAATTCTTTACCGAAATAGACCTATACAAATTACTTATTCTGATAGTTCGGACTGGGAAACATGGTTATTGGAAGACCAGCGATTTGTGGAACACAGACCCGATCTATTAAGCTATAGTACTGATACTCTTGATGAAGATATAACAGTTACAGGTGAGGTTTTACCTCATTTGTTTGCAAGTATATCCGGTTCGGATATTGATTGGGTTGTAAAGCTTATTGATGTTTATCCGGATATGTATAAAAAGAAATTGTCTCTCAGTCAATATGAGCTTATTATTGCAGCAGATATTTTTAGAGGCAGATTTAATAAATCATTTACAACACCTGAAGCAATAATTCCGGGTAGAGTAGAGGAATATAAATTTAGCTTGAAGCAAATAAATCATGTTTTTAAGAAAGGACACAAAATAATGGTACAAATACAAAGTTCTTGGTTTCCAATTTTCGATAGAAACCCCCAACAGTATGTAACAAATATTTTCTTTGCAAAACAGAGTGATTTCATAAAATCAACTCAAAATATATATCACAATAAAGAATATGCTACATATATAGAATTACCAATAGTAAAAGAAAATAAATAAATAGTTCTGCTCTTTTATAACGAATCATATTTGCTTTTCATTTCTTTCGATTTATCGGTTTTATTCTGTGTACCATAAATTTGCCATAAAGAATAGGCTGTTGACTTGAAACTTGTTTTATTATCTGCACTTAAATTTTCTTTTGCAGCATAAATAGTATAAGCTTTTTCTAAGTAGGTTACAGATTTTGTAAATAAGTTATCTCTTTTGGTTTTCAGTTCGTCAAATTTTTTCATATTCTCATCTGTATTTCCTTTAATAGCTACTAATTGGTCGTTATATTCATTGGCTTGATTAAAAAAGTACACACCATAATTATAATTTATTTCAGCATTTTCCGGTGCTAATTTTAGAGCTTTTTTATAGTAATCTTCTACTTTTTGTAATATTTCAGCAGTATTAGACGATTTTTTAAAGTTTTTGGTATCCGTCATATTATAATAGGTGGTTGCAATATTATACATCAATTCAGCATTAGTTGGGTCTTTTTTTGCAGCATCTTCCAGCTTTTTAATCTGTTCTTCTCTTTTGCCGAATGTGAGATAATATTTCATTTCATAGTTTTTTAAATTTAAATCTTCCTGATAAATTTTTCTTGCTTCCTGTATGGTTGCATACATATTTGTAGAATCACTTAATTTAGAATAGGCATCAATAAGGCATTCATATACGGATGCAGATTTGGTAATTGCATTACTTTTTGCATCAAGCAAGAAGGTTATTGCATCTTCGTAATTAAGTAAATTATAAGCACTGTTACCTCGTGCTAATTTTGCTTCTGCTGCAATCGTATCAAAAAGTTTGTTAGGATAATTCTCAAATCTCTTTCCATTACCTAAATTATGAATTTTTACTGTATATTTCATTAAATCAGATGCTTCTTTGAAATTTTTATCATTATAAGATTTTACTCCGTCATTAAAATATAGAAAAGCACATCTTATTAAATATTGGTCTGTGGCTGTTTTTTCATAATCAGGATTAATTTCAGCAAGTTTTAATAATGCTTGTGTTTCATCTCTATATGGATTAGAATATTTATATTTTTCCTGATTTTGCAACTGGTCATAAACTCTAACTTTTGTATAAAGTGTTTTGGGCTTATCTTTTGTTTCTGTATTTTTTATTGCATCATCAATATTACTTTTTGCCTCTTCATAATTTTTTTTACTAAGGGCTTCCATTGCAGCTGTAATATTCTTTTCTTGTGCTGCAATAGTATTTGAAGAAAATAAAATAATTAGGATTATTGTAAATTTTTTCATGGGTTAAAATTAAGATATTATATAAACATAAAATTGAGATAGAATTATATTTCTATCTCAATTTCATAAATTGTTGAAAGTGTTGAGTTGAAAAAGCAAATAACTATTTATTTAAATCATCTAATTTTTCTTTTACTTCATTATATTTTCCCGTCTTATTTAATAATGTATAGGTTACTTTTAATGCAGTAAGCAAATTCTTATAAGTATTTCTTTCGTTATCTTTTAATGTACTTGCACTTGCAGATAATTTATTATACGATTTTTCGAAAAAAGGTAAACTTTTATTTAAAAATTCATCTCTATTTGCTTTTAATTGCTGATAAATTTTTTCATCTTCTTTTAAGTTTTTACTTTTTTTATCATTCATTCTATCAGCAACTTCATTCATTTTATCATTTTTCTCTAAGCCTTGTCTGCAAAACAATAAACCATAATTATAGTTATAAGATGGATTTTCGGGTGCTAATTTTAAAGCTTTTTGATAAGCATCCTCAGATTTAGCAATAAGTTGTGCCGAGTTCTCAGGTTTAGTTCCGGTCTGCCGTATGGCTAATTCTAAATATTGAGTACCTAAAAAGTAAAATAATTCAGAATCATTAGGTTGCTTTATGGTAGCATCTTCTAATTTTTTAATTAATTCATCCATTTTACCGGTTCGTGCATAAAAATTGATTTCATTATTCATTAAATTTTTATCATCAGGGAACGCTTTGCGACCCTCATCTAAAATTTCAAATAAAGATTTATCATTTTTTGTTCTGCTATAACATTCAATAAGGTTATTATAAATGTTTGCATTTTTAGTAATTGGGTTTGTTTTGGCACGCAATAAATAAGGGATAGCTGCAGCAAAGTTAGTATCAATCATATAAGATGTAGCAATTGACATATTAGCTCTTGCTGCAATGGTATCTAACATAGGTTTAAGAGCAAATTTCTCATATCTTTTTCCGCCTTCAAGTTCTCTTAATTTTATCACATTTTGCATCCAAGCTATACCATCAGCATCTTTTTTATTGTTAAAACTTATAACAGCATCATTATAATACCAAATAGCTATTTGCATAATCCATTGGTCAACAGTTGCCTTTTCATAATCAGACTTTACTTCCGATAGATGAAAAATGGCACTTGCAGCCTCTCTATACGGATTTGACTCTATATATTTTGGTGCTTTTGCCAATTGCATTTGATAATAGATTTTGGCTTTAGCAAATATCGCTTTGGGTTTGTCCTTAGTACCCGGAAACACCATGGCTTTATCTATATCCATTTTAGCTTCGTCGTAATTATTTTGCTTAATTGCCGATAATGCAGACTCAACAACTAATTTTTGTGCAAATACAGAATTGAAAATACTTAGAGTTGCAACTATTAATATTGTTTTTTTCATTTTTTTTAGTATTGTGTGAAATTATATAAATTATTTATTCATTATTATTTTATTCTGCCGGAACTATTGGTGATTCATTTTGTTCATTTTTTTCTTCACTAATTTCCGGTTTTATTTCATCGCTATCATCTTCTTGTTCTGCTATTCTTGCAATAGCTGCAATATGGTCGCCTTCATCAATATTTATTAATTTAACACCCTGTGTAGCCCTGCCTGCTTCTCTAATGTTTGCAACTTTCATTCTTATTGTAACACCGGATTCACACGTAATCATTAAATCATCTTTTTCAATTACACCAAGCAAGCCAACTAAAGCACCTGTTTTCTCTGTTATATTAATTGTTTTTACACCCTTACCACCTCTATTTGTTATTCTGTAAGAAATAATATATTTCTGCATATTACCTTCAGCATCGGCTATTTCTACCATATTTGAAGCTTCATCTTCACCTTCGGCAATTTCTTTAGCCGGTGTAAAGAATGGCGTGCGTTTTCCTAATCCTCTTTCTGATACTACAAGTATTTGTTTTGATAAGTCGTTACCTGCAACACAAATCATACCTATTACTTCATCATTGTTCTCATCAAGTTCTATGCCAAAAACGCCAATTGCTCCACGACCTGTAGGACGAACCTTTTCTTCCGGAAAACAAATTGCCCTTCCCGACTTAACTGCCATCATAATATAATATCCTTCCATTGTTAAAGAAACATCTAATAACTGGTCGCCTTCTTCTATTGTAATAGCTATAATACCATTTGACCTCGGACGGCTAAAGTCAACTAATTTTGTTTTCTTAATAATGCCTTTCTTGGTACATAGCACTACAAAATGAGAATTAATAAATTCCTCATCATCTAATTTAGGTACATCTATTACAGTGCGTATTTTATCATCGGGCGGTATTTGAATCATATTCTGAATTGCCCTTCCTCTACCGTTTTTATCACCCTCCGGAATTTCGTAAACTTTAAGCCAAAAACAGCGACCTTTTTCTGTAAAAAAGAGTAGGGTATGGTGAGTTGAAGCTACAAACAGATGTTCAATAAAATCGGCATCCCTTGTTTTTCCTGCCATAGAACCTCTACCACCTCTACGCTGCGAACGGTACTCGTCTAAAGAAGTACGTTTTATATAACCTAAATGCGACATTGTAATTACAACATCTTCTTTTTCAATAAGATCTTCAATGCTCATTTCATCAGCCAAATAAAGAATTTCGCTTCTGCGGGCATCGCCATATTTTTTCTGTACTTCAAGCAATTCATCTTTTATTATTTGGAAACGGATACTTTCATTACCCAAAATTTCTTCAAGCCTGGAAATAAGCTTCATCAGTTCGGCATGTTCTTCAACAATTTTATCAATTTCCATACCGGTAAGCCTTTGTAACCTAAGTTCCAAAACAGCTTTTGCCTGTATTTCGGTCATTCCGAAATTGGCAATCAAACCTTCTTTTGCTATCTCCGGGTTTTTAGAACCACGAATTAAAGCAATTACTTCATCCAGATGGTCGAGGGCAATAAGGTAACCTTCTAAAATATGGGCTCGTTTTTTTGCTTCTCTTAATTCAAATTGAGTGCGGCGAGTTACCACTTCGTGGCGGAAAGCAACAAATTCTGAAATAAGGTCTTTAAGGTTAAGTGTACGTGGGCGACCATGTACTAAAGCAACATTATTGATACCATAAGATGTTTGTAGCTCACTGTATTTATAGAGTTGATTGATAATTACTTGTGCTACTACATCTCTTCTAAGTTCTACTACAATACGAGTACCGTCTTTATTAGATTCGTTTGCAACGTGAGTAATACCATCTATTACCTTGCTATTTACTAAATGCCCTATTTTTTCTGTTAATGCATCACGGTTTACCTGGTAAGGTACTTCCGTAATCACAATCATTTCTTTACCGCTTTTTGTGTTTTCAATAGTTACACGACCACGTAATACAACCCTGCCTCTACCGGTATGCATCCCTTGTTTTATACCTTCTATACCGTAAATGATACCGGCAGTAGGGAAATCGGGTGCTTTTACATATTTCATTAGCTCATCTATCGTAATATCTCTATTATCAATATAAGCTAAGCAACCGTCAATAACTTCTGTAAGATTGTGCGGCATCATGTTGGTAGCCATACCAACTGCAATACCCGAAGAACCATTTACTAATAACTGAGGAATACGAGAGGGTAGTACAGTTGGTTCTTGTAATGTATCGTCAAAGTTAAGGGTAAAATCAACTGTTTCTTTTTCTAAATCTTCAATAATAGATTCGCCCAATTTCTGCATACGAGCCTCAGTATAACGCATTGCAGCCGGATTATCTCCATCTGCACTACCAAAGTTACCTTGTCCGTCTACCATCATATACCTCATACTCCAAGGCTGTGCCATACGCACAATTGCATCATATACAGATACATCGC
>CAIWXG010000231.1 GCA_903916555.1 uncultured Bacteroidota bacterium | reverse complement strand
TATGTCTTCGGGTAATTTAGTAGAAGCTACTTACAAGATAAAAAAAACCAAAGATGGTGATTTGAAATTAAGATTTTATAGTTTTACTCCGGTGCAACCAAATTACAATCCTCCGGCCGATATGTATGTGGCACACTATGGCCAAGCACCTGCTGTAACAACACAAACTACTGTAACTACAACACAAACCGGAACAAATGCCGGTGGTATAAATATGAATGTAGGTGCAGGAGGGTTAAATATGAATGTAAGTGTACCTGATGCTAACAACGGCAACGGAGGTGTAAGTATGAATATAAACATGGGTGGCTTAAATAATGGTAATACCAATGTTACACAAACTACTACAACCACTACTACTACAGATAATAATTCGGGTTATAGTAATACAGATATTCAACAACAAAGAGGTGGTGGTAATTGTACCTACCCTACCTTAGCAGGCGCCACTTTCAATTCTGCTTTACAATCTATTAATAGTTCTAGCTTCGATGATACAAAACTATCTACTGCAAATTCTATACTTTCATCTAATTGTGTTTCAACAGACCAAGTTGTTCAGATTTGCAATGTATTTTCGTTTGAAGTGAATAAGCTTAAATTTGCAAAAGCTGCATATTCAAAGACTACTGACCCTAATAATTATTTTAAAGTAGTAAATGTTTTCACTTTTGACTCTAATAAAACAGATTTAAATAATTTTATTACTAACGGCGGCAGATAAACGATTTACAGAACATAAAGCCATTCGCAAAAAAAGCGGATGGCTTTTTACATTAAAAACAGAATCATTTTGGTTCTTCTATTTTTATTTTCTTTATAGGTTTTATCTTTTCCTCAATACCTATTAAAATTGCCCAAGCTTCCAATCCTACTACTCTTTCGCATATTAATTTAATTATGCCTGTAATCGGTATAAATAAGAACATACCCGGCACACCCCATAGAAACTCACCAATCATTACAGCTAAAATGGTTACAAAGGGATTCATTTTAATACGACCGCCTACTAAGCGAGGCATAAGAATATTAGCATCTATTAAGTGAACTATAAATAATCCTATTGCTGCCACTAATGCCTGATTACCCGAACTATTGGCAAAAGTTATAAGTGTGCATATAACAATTGATGTATAGATGCCTATATAGGGTATAATATTTAAAAATGCAGCCATAATACCTAATAAAAAAGCATACTCAATGCCCATAATAAAAAACATAGTACAGTTTACAATACTTACTAAAATCATTTCTATTACTAAAGCCAATATGTAGCCATTTATCATGCTTTTAGTTTCAATCAGTACTTCATTTACATTTGCTCTATGCTTTTCGCTAAATAAATAAAGTACGAATTTATTTAATAATGTACGATAATATAGCATGAAAAAAGTAAACATTAAAATAAAAATATTCCATATTACAATCGTTCCAACAGAATTTATAATATTAGTAATTCCAGAGCCTGCTGAGTCCAGAATTCGGCTTATGGAATTATTTATATAATCTGCTTGGTCTTTTCTAGTAATGTGAAATTTTGTAGATATCCAATGTTGAAATTCAGAAAACATTATTTGAAATTTTTTACTAAAAACAGGAAAGTCGTCTGAAAAATGAACAAATTGTATTATTAAGAAATATATAAATCCGCTTACTACAGATACAAATAATATTATAGACACCATTGCAGCCAGTGCTTTACCAAAATGCCACTTGGTTTCTAAAAATTTTGCAATAGGATATAATAAAAAAGAAAATAACAATGAAAAAGTGAGTGGAATAAATATGCCGCTTGCAGTTCTTAATATAATAAAAATAAGTACAATTGAAAATAATACTAATGAAAGGCGAGCATAAAACGGAAGTTTTACAGATTGATTCATGTTGGATAATAAATTTATTATCAAAATTAAAGTAAAAGTAGGTCTGATTATCTTAAATGGATATATTAAATAGTTTAATTTTGATTAAATTCAATTATTTAATCACATATATTAAATATTATTTTAATGAAAATTTTGATTTACAAGGTTCAAATTGAGTTTTTAACAAAATGTCAAAATCAGAGAGATTATATTTGTGCACTAATATTTATTTATGATTAAACAATTGTTTTGTACAATAGTTCTTGTTTCCCTTGGTTTGTTTGTTAATGCCCAACACACACGTGGCGGAGGTGCTACCGGAATTAATAAAAATTATGACCAAAATAATTTAACCGATAGTACTGACAGAACCGAACATAAAACATATACACCAAATGTTGCCAAACCTGCAAGAGATTTTGTGATGCTTCAATTTAACTACTATAATTGGCTTACAAAACCGGATTCTGTAAAGACAAAACCATTTGGCTATAGTTTCAACTCTTATATATGCTATGATTTCCCTATTAAAAAATCCAATTTTAGTTTTGCTACCGGCGTAGGGGTTAATGTAAATGTTACCTATTTAGACCAATTGCAATTAGCTGTTTCGGATACAGGTGCCAAAGGCAATGCGGCAAGGTTTGTAGCAGATACATCCCATTTTACAAGATATAAGTTTGTAACTACCTATTTAACAGCACCATTCGAAATTCGCTATTTTAGTAATATGCAAAATAGAAATAAAGGATTTAAAGCCGCTGCCGGTTTACAGATAGGTACTTTATTAGGTGCGCACACAAAAGCAGTAGAAACAGTAGGAGGTACAAAAGAAATTTTAAAATTAGATACAAAACGTTATTTAAGTCCTTGGAGTTTTGCAGCAATTGCAAGAGTAGGTTATGGAAATATTACTCTATTCGGTGCATATAATCTTACTAATGTTTTTAAAGAAAACTCTGGCCCGCCAATTACTCCCATTACTTTGGGTATCTGTTTAACTGGCTTATAGGTGTAAATTTATTTTGTTTATCTATTTTGAATCAGTTTCAATCCCAAAAAATAGTATTTATTTGCAATAAATCAGTTACGTATAGTGTATGTATTGAATAAGTTGTATAAAAATGTGAATAGAAAAGAGTTTTTTTTGAATTTCTGTTAAGTTTTTCAAAAAGAGTTATTACTTTCACAAATTGTACTCTCACAATTTAAATCATGCTTTTATGAAGACAATTTTTACAACTAAAGTTTTGTGTTTATTGATAATGTTGTGTTTTGTAAATTTTAAAGTTTATAGTGCTACAATACATACAACACTTAAAAGAGCTTTATTAAAAAAAATGATTACTGTAAATGCTACAAGTAAAGGTGGTTTTTGCGGTAAATGTCTTAAAATAAATGTAAGTAATAATACAAACGATACTTTAAACATAGATGTGGACCCCGGTCTTATTTTTAAAAGTGAAGATAGTACCTATACAAATTTAGTATTATTAGGTGCTGAGTCTTTTACATTAATGGGGGGGGCTATTAAAGATACTGAAATACAAACCTTCTCATCAAGTATGGACTTAAACTGCCCCAAAGCAGCAATCAATTATTCTTACTGGAGAATGGCAGACACTAATTTGGTGAAAGTACTTAAATACGCTAAAGATAATGATATAGATAAATATGTTGCACAACGTGCTGTTTGGGTTTTTACGAATGCACAATGTGTGAGTACGGTGTTTTCTCATTTATTTCCACGTGTTTCAGAAGATTATGTAAAGTTTATTGTTGCAAATAAAAAGGGTACAAATATGCCTGTATTTTATGTAGAATATAGGATAGATAATATTTACGGCAGACCGGTATTGGACTTAACAGCATCTAAAATATATGCTAATATGCATTATGGGCATGATGGATACCGACACATGTATGTTAAGGTATATAAAGAAGATAAAACACTGTATAAATATGTTTACCCAGACCAAATAATTGATAAAGAGGGACACATACTTACAGTTGAATTTGATTCGCAAGGCGACCCCAAAGGAAGTTATAGTGTAGAATTGCACGATGACTTTGAAAAAATTTGGGATAAGAAAATCGTAAAAGTTGGTGTAAGCCCCTGTGAAATGTAAGGTACATAAATAAATAGTTGTATTTTCAATCTGTTTAATTATACTGAATAATTATAAATGCGGAAATTACTATATTTGCTCTTAAATGGATGCTGCATATATTAAGCCTAAAGTAAATTTATTAGAAAATATAAGAGGTGATTTTATGGGGGGCATTGCTGCAATGCTTGTTTCGTTACCCTCTACTATTGCGTATGGCTTAATGAGTTTTGCTCCCTTAATTGCATATAATGCTACTTATGCAAGCATGGCGGCTATTGGTGCAATAATTGGCACTGTAGCATTTAGTATTATTTCACCTTTATTTGGTGGTACAAAAGGTTTGGTGTCTTCGCCAAGTGCAGCGGCAGCAGCGGTATTGTCTGTTTTTGTGGCAGAATTGGCTAAAAAAGGTACAATACCCATAGATGTAATTCCGGTTTATGTAACACTTCTTACTCTTTTTGCAGGCTTAATGCAAATAGTAATAGGAAATTTTGGTGGTGGTAAATTCATTAAATATATCCCTTTTCCGGTTATTTCCGGTTATCTAAGTGGTGTTAGTGTCCTAATTATTATGGGGCAATTACCTAAATTGTTAGGTTTGCCTAAAGATATAAAATTATCTGCCGGAATACTGCAATTCAATATTTGGAACTGGCAATATATTTGTATAGGTGTTGTAAGTATGGTTTCTATGTATTTATCTATTAAGTACATAAAAAAAATACCATCTGCAATTATTGCTTTAAGTGCAGGTATTACTACTTATTGGCTTATTGCATTATTTAATCCGGCATTGGCACACATTCAGAATAATCATTTAATTATTGGTGAATTATCAAGCTCAACATCCGATATTTTTGGCAATATTTATCACAGATGGTCTCTTTTTTCGCAAATTAATTTAGATTCGCTTATCGTTATCTTAGTACCCGGAATTACATTATCTTTATTATTATCAATTAATTCTTTAAATACATGCATCGTATTAGATGCAAAAACGCACACTAATCATAATCCTAAAAAAGAATTAATTGTACAAGGTATCGGCAACATATCATGAGCATTAGTTTGTGGTATTCCGGGTGGTGGGGTAATGACAGCAACCTTAGAGAACTTACGAAACGGAGGTAAAACGAGAAAATCAGTAATATTTGTAGGTATAAATACATTAATTGTACTACTATTATTAGGTAAATACTTGGCATGGTTGCCCATACCTGCCCTTGCAGGTATTTTAATTGTGGTTGCTTTCAGGTTAATAGATTTTAAAGTTTTGGCAATGCTCAAAAACAAATCTACAATTCTTGATTTTATAGTAATTATTGCAGTTGTTATTGCTGCTGCAAATTTAGACTTAATAAAAGCTTCAGGTGTGGGTATCGCCATGGCTATTTTCTTGTTTTTAAGAGAGCAAATGGGCGTAACGGTAATACGTAGAAAGATTTTTGGAAATCAATTATTTTCAAAAAAGATAAGACTTAATAATGAACGAAAAGTACTGGAAGATAAAGGCAGGCAAACTATAATAATAGAACTACAAGGACAATTGTTTTTTGGTACCACAGACCAATTATTTTCTAAATTAGAACCGTATTATGCAAATTGTACTTATGTGGTTTTAGATATGCGTAGAGTACAGTCGGTAGATTATACTGCGGCAAACATGTTAAAGAAAATTTTAGCAAGAATAACTGAATTAAATGGATATTTAATCTTTTGCGCTATCCCGGATAAATTGCCTACCGGGCAAAATTTAAAAAAGTATCTAAAAGATTTTGGTTTAAATGAAAGCAATAATTTAAAAATATTTGATGATTTGGATGCAACATTAGTATGGATTGAAGATAAAATACTGATTGAAGAAAAAGTAAATATATTTGATAATAATAAAATACTTGATTTACCTGAAATTGAATTTTTCTTTGGTTTTAATTCAAATTTATTAATGTCTTTAAACGAATGTCTTGAAATGAAAAGTTATACTACCGGACAAGTTATTTTTAAAACAGGCGATAAATGCGATGAGGTCTATTTTGTTAGAAAAGGCAATGTAAAAATTGTTTTGCCAATTGGTGGCGGCAAATCGTATCACTTACTAACTATAGGCATGGGTGGCATTTTTGGAGAAATGGCTTTTATTGATAATGTAATGAGGTCGGCAGATGCACTTTCAGTTGATGATACTGAATTATATGTATTGTCGCGTGTGAAATTTAACCAAACTACACTATTACACCCAGAATTAGCCGGAGTATTTTTTGAGAGATTAGCACTATTAATTGCAAATAGATTAAGACAAAGTAATAAGGAACTGAAAGTTTTTCAGGAAAATTAAAAAAATAAAACTTATATTTTTAAGAGCAATATAGATTATATTACATCATTTTGTGCCAAATACTTGAATGGTTATGAGTAATTGTATCTGAAATTCAAATAATTACTTCTTTAAATATACAATTTTAAAAATGGCAAAAATAGTATGTCTTTATTTAATATAGATAAAAAGTAGTTTTTTTGAAAAAATAATTATAAATTTACCAACCTAAATAAACTTACGTCTGTCTTATCTAAATAAGTAACCAGATTTGTGTTTTTATAGTACAGTTTGTTTGTTTTTTGCAGTAATTTTTATTAATTTGTAATAATATATATTATGAAACGTAGTTACAACATTTTTAGATTTCTTTTGTGTGCAGTTTTCCTTTTTGGGGCTACAAGCGGGTATTCTCAGCTAACAATTACTCAAGATTCGTTGGGTGGCTGTGGTGCTAGAACACTTTATGCACACTTGATAGGTGATATACCTACACCATCGGGTATAACAGCCGATGACGGTTGGTCGGGTACATTCCCAATAGGGTTTAATTTTACCTTTTATGGTGTAACGCATACACAATGTATTATTGGGTCTAATGGTTGTTTGGGCTTTGATTTATCTTATGCCGGCGGATATAATACTTGGCCAATTAGTGCTACATTGTTATCAACAACATCAAGCGATATTCATGATTTAATAGCAGGACCTTGGTGTGATATTTATATACCTGCAGGAGGTACAATAACATGGTCTCTTGACGGAGTTGCGCCCAATAGGAAATTTGCAGTAACCTATTGTCATGATGCAATGTATTCTTGCACATCGCAATGGATTACTACACAGATAATTATATATGAAACTACAAATATTGCTGAAGTACATATTGCACATCATACCTATTGCACATGGAATGGTGGTTATGCGGTTTGTGGAGTAAAAGATATTACCGGTTCTTATGCAACAGTTGCCCCTGGAAGAGATTACCCTACTAACTGGAATGCAACAGATGAAGCTTGGCGTTATACACCAACTAGTGCTACTTCTTATGCAGTTGCATCCATACCATATGCACCTATACCGTTTTCTTCTTCTTTAATTTATTGGTACGACAGTGCCACAGGTGCATTTTTAGGCACAGGTGACTCCATCTCTGTTAGCCCTTCCGGCCCTACTACTTATATTGCTGCTGCATTAGGATGTGCCGATACTACATTTGCATATTCACACGTTACAGGAGGTGGACCACATATTAGGAGTCTATCAGCTACTACGCCAACTACTTGTAGTATTTGTAATGGTACACTTACACTACATGGAGTAGCACCAGGGCATACCGATTCTCTTTATTATTCAATTGGAGGTGTTCCACAACCTGTAATTGTTACCACTGCTGCTTCAGACAGTACCATTACATTAACAGGATTATGTACCGGTATTTACAGCGATATTTATATTAGAGTAATGGGTTGCGTTTCTAACATCGTAGGTCCTGATACTTTGAACACTCCACCAATTTTTATTACACACACATCTTACACTAATCCTACTGTTTGTGGTGCATGCAATGGTACTATTACACTATATGGTTTGCCACCACACGAAATAGACTCCATATTTTACACCTTTAACGGAGTGCCGCATGCAGTATTTATTGATTCTTCTTCGGGCTTTGATAGTGCAATGATTATTACCAATCTGTGTTCAGGTGTATATACAAATATCTATGTAAAAGTAAATAATTGTGTAACGAATATTGTGGGTCCTATTACATTAGTATCACCTACATTAGCAATATCAGGCGAAAGCTCAACCAACCCTACTGTTTGCGGCAAATGTGATGGTACAATAACATTAAGAGGTTTATATCCTTATCAGGCAGTATCAGTTGCATATACACGTAATACTTTTTCTATGCCTGCTTATACGGGTATTGTTGCCGGAGATAGTACCTTTACAATGACTGGTATGTGTGCAGGTATGTATGACGGGATTGTTGCTACAATAGGTTTATGTAGTGCTCCTGGTACTCCGCTTGTACTCATTGACCCTTCAATTACCGCTGATTTTGATACCTCTATACACTTAGGTTGCTTTGGAGATACTGTGATTCTAAACAATCTATCAACACCTGCAGGACATGTAGCCTATTGGAATTTCGGAGACGGGACACCAATTGATTCTACAAGTACTAGCCCTGTGCATGTTTATGCAGATCAATCATCATATACAGGCAGTTATAACATTACACTTGTATATAGCACCTACTATACTTGTTATGATACATTAACAATACCAATCACTTTCGACCATCAGATAAATCCGATACTTACTATATTCCCTAATCCTGCTTGTTTAGGAGCACCCATTACGTTCTCAAACACATCTACCGCAACATTAGGAATCAAATCTACATTAATGGATTTTGGTAACGGTGTAACAGATACAGCATTAAGTCCTGTATATACTTACCCTAATGCAGGTATTTATACTACCCTTCTATATATAAACGACAATTTAGGATGTCAGGCAGTTGCCGCAGGTGTTGCAAAAGTTGTTTCTATTACAGCAACAACAGCAGTGCACGACACAAGCGTATGTTTAACTGATTCTATGCGTTTATATACTACTGTAGTAATTACGCCCACAGGTATAGATGATGCAGTAAGTTATAACTGGACCCCATCAAATAATTTAGGTGATGCTACTGCTGGCGAGCCAAGATTTATGGGTATTGGTGATTTCCACTATACATTTACCGCTACTACAAATACATTAGGTTGTATATCAAGCGATACAGAAACAATTCATTCCTATCCACCAATTACATTAATAAATTTAACAGCAAACTCCACAATACATATAGGTGCATCTATACAACTTAATGCAGACGGTGCAACCTTTTATACTTGGACTCCAAACGACGGTTCTTTGAATAATACAAATATTAATGACCCAATAGCAACACCTACCGATTCAACTGTATATACTGTTTACGGTATGAGTGAGTTTGGTTGTTTGGATTCTGCAACCATAATTGTAGGTTTAGATTATGTAGAACCTGATTGTGTGCCTAGTGCGTTTACTCCTAACGGTGATGGATTAAATGATTATTTCCATGTGGTAAATTTGAGACACCAACGTTTAGTTGATATGAGAGTATTTAATCGTTGGGGTGTTGAGGTTTTCCATACCGTTAACCCTGAAATAGGTTGGGATGGTACTTATGAAGGTGTACCGCAAGATATGGGTGTTTATAGTTACGTAATCATACTTGCACATTCAGATGGTACTGAACATGAAATAACAGGTACTGTTACATTATTGAGATAGAAATATCAGCAATAACAGAAAAACAAAAATGGCTGCCTTAAAAAAGCAGCCATTTTTGTTTTTCTGTTATTGTGTAAAAAGAATTAGGGTTAATGTATGTTTATTTTAAGATTAATCTAAAATGCCTTCTTTAATATTATTCCACAATGCTCTATAGCTTTGGCAAGCAAAACTTAAAGGGGCAAAAACTTCAACAGGGGCATTCTTTATACCCATTTTTTCAATATCTGATAGATAGGGTATATAGTGTTCAAAAAAGTTCTTCTCTTGGTATAGCAAATGCATAATATCATTGTGCATTTTTTTTCTAATTTCTACCATAGAAAAAAAACACATTAGTTTCCCTAATTCTATTTCTTTGTCAATAAAATATGCTTTTATTTGGTCGTAAGTTCTCTTTGATAGCATCGTTGGCACTACGGGCATTAATACTGCATCCGATACATAAAAAATATTATTAGCAACAGTTGAAACTCCCGGTGGACAATCAATAAAAACGAAATCATACAGAGAAGATAAATCTTTTAATATGCATTTTAATTGCTTTTGTGCACCTGAATTTTCCTCCAGTAAAATATCTAATTTGCGTGCAGATATATCAGCAGGAATAATATCTAATCCGTTATAACTAGTTGGAACAATAGCAGACTTGATAGAAATTGTTTTTTCAATAATTTTTTTTGAGCTGCCTTTAATGACGGGTAAAGCTTTAAAATAAAAACTTGATGCACCTTGGGGGTCAATATCCCATAAGAGTGTTTTATAACCATCTTTGGAAGCCATATATGCAAAATTTACGCAAGAAGTTGTTTTTCCGACACCGCCCTTTAAATTATAAAGAGATATTACAAACATTAATTCATTTTTTAAGAAAAATAGGAATACTTAGTATAAAGCTACTAAAAAAAATAACAATAACTTAATTTTGGAATAATAGTTTTTATTTTTTAGCTCCATATAGAGAATAAAATATTTTTCTTGTAAGTAAATTTTTGACAATTTATAAAAAAATAAGAAACTAAACCCTACTATTTTTAATAGTATATATTATTATTTTGCATATTAAATATTTATCTAAAAATAAATTGTTTTATTCTATTATTTGTCAAAATTAGAGATAAATTAATTGGATAGGCTTACTCTAAACGGCTTAATCCTGCTTTTGCTTGTTGGTTTATGGAATTTTGAAAATCATGTTCCGGCATATCTATAGCTTCTTTATAGGCACTGATAGCTTGTGTTTTGAGCAACTTGTTTTCGTAATAGAAACCCAAATGCAGGCATGCTCTAGCAGCATATTGTTCTTTTCTATCTTTACCGTTTTTTATTGCGTAATTAAAGTATTGTATCGCATTTTTAAAGTCTTCGGCTTGTTCGTAAACAATACCGAGGCGATAAAAATATTCCGTTTTATCGCCTTCATTTGTAATATTTTTTACTATTATATCTTTAAGAATAGTATATGCTTGCATATAAGCACCGCCTTCTAATAGCAATCTTGCTTGTAATAAGGATGAAACAGGCCAATATTCTTCAGTAGCAAATTTTTGGGCTTGTTTATCAACATCTAATTGAGTATTGCCATAATTTTTTATTTGTTGTCTACAATAATTTGCCATTTGCATATTGTTATTTATATACCAGTAATAGCACATTTTAAGCCAAGCATCTTTTTTGTGCAATTCGCATTTAGAAGTATTGATAAATTTTTGAAAATAAGGTATACAATCTTTATTTAGACTATATAAAAAAGCAATACCCATTTGAAAATCGAAAGAAGGATATTGACTGATTTTTTTTTCTTTAGATGCAGCTTTAATAATTTCTATAACATTTTCAGCTTTATGAAAATCATTACCTATATATGTTTTTATGTACATATTAAGAAGGTTACCTGTTACTACAAATTGAGAACTACATAAATAATCCCAAGTCTGGGCTTGCTGATTTAAAAGATAAAACTTTGTGTATAAATAATAAAGTTTTGTTTCTACATATAAAGGTTGTTTTTCATTATGTGTTTTTACGAAAATTGCTAATTTATCTGTTCCGTTTTTTACACTTCCCTTCATTCCAAAGGCATTGGCTATCCATTTATAATTGCTCGGTAATGAGCCAATTACAGCTTCTTCTAAGCCTTCATATATTTGGTTATATTCAAAATTAGGGAATAAGCGTTCGTTTTCTTTTAACAATAAATAAGATTTACGTATTAAAGTCGCTGCTTTATATTCTTCTCCAAATCTTAAATTTATGATTGTCCAATGTAAGTAAATGCCGGCTTTACAGAAACGAAACCAAGGCGAATTTTCATCTCCTTTATTTAAGGCATCTATTCTATCATTTAAATTGTTTTTATTTTTGTTGTATAAATCTTTATCGCAATTAATTGATAGCAAAATATAATCTTCATAATCTGCTAAGAAAAGACTAATAAGGTTATTTGGTTTAGATTTAATTTCTTTAGATAATTCTATTTTAGCCTCGTCTATATTTAATGACATAAAATTTTGATATGCACTATTGCAATTATCATTAAATTCAAATACATAGTTTTCTGCTATTGTTTTTGTAGAAGCTATAAATAGAATTAAAAATAGTAGATATTTTTTATACATTTTTGGGTGATGTTGCAGTATTTTTTACTATATATGGCAAATATAATACTAATTAATTACTAATATTGAATTTG
>CAIWXG010000230.1 GCA_903916555.1 uncultured Bacteroidota bacterium | reverse complement strand
TTTCTATAGCGCATTTCTTTAATGAATATAAAATAAATTTCAATAAATAAAATATAGACAAAAATTATTGTATTGCATGAAAATAAAATAAATAATAACATTCTATTTTTTAGAACAATCTTTAACCTATGATGTATATTTGCACTCCCAAAAAAAATGTTACTTTTTATACAAAAAAAGAAAAAGATATGCAGTTACCGGGTCAAACAAATTTTTACCGAGGAAAGGTACGCGATGTTTATACCATTGCCGAAAAATATTTAGTAATGATAGTTAGTGATAGGGTGTCGGCTTTCGATGTAGTGTTACCTCGAACTATACCTTACAAAGGGCAAGTGTTAAATCAGATAGCAGGCGAATTTCTTGATTTAACAAGAGATATTGTACCTAATTGGTTGATTTCTATGCCACTTACAAATGCAAGCATTGGATATAAATGTGAAACATTCGCTGTAGAAATGGTGGTGCGTGGCAATTTAGCAGGCCATGCATGGCGCACCTATAAAAGTGGTAAGCGTGAATTATGCGGCATCATTATGCCCGATGGCATGAAAGAAAATGATTTCTTTGCTAAACCTATAATAACACCTACTACAAAAGCCTCAATTGGGCACGATGAAGATATTTCTAAAGAAGAAATTATAAGTTCGGGCTTAGTAAATAGTGAAGATTATTTACAATTAGAAAAATATGCTCTCGCACTTTTTGAACATGGCAAAAAAGTAGCAAAAGATAGAGGTTTAATTCTTGTTGATACAAAATATGAATTTGGCAAAATTGGTGATACAATTTATCTAATTGACGAAATACATACCCCTGATTCATCAAGGTATTTTTATTTAGATGAATATGAAGAGCGAAAAAGAGAAGGGTTACCACAAAAACAATTGTCAAAAGAATTTTTAAGAGAATGGTTGATTGAAAACGGATTTCAAGGAAAGCCTGGTGAAAAGATACCCGAGATGACCGATGAAGTAGTAGGACAAATTTCGGAAAGGTATATTGAACTTTATGAAGTAGTTACCGGTAAAACTTTCGTAAAACAAGATATTAATCCAGAGGAAGAAATGAGGAAACTGGAAGAAGCTGTAATACAGTTACTATAAACAAATTATTGCATATTATTGCTTTTATAGTTCATCAGTTTTTCTGCAAGATTGACAGTGTAATTTATAATATACTGTCAATTTTGCTTTTTATTTTATTTTACAAATAGTTACGTCTCTTCTAATACCCGTACTTTTTATAAATATTAACTTTTAAAATAAGATTCTGTTAAAAGTCCTAAGTTCTATGTGCTTTAACAATATTTATGTATCTATAGGTACAATACTTGCGTTTAAAGTGTATTATCTAACCATTAAACAAAAAACATTTAGAACTTATGAGCAATTCATCCCGTGCTGCATTTTTTGCACTCTTTGTTGCAGGTATTATTTACTTGGCAATACATTTTTTGCACTATTTTATTAAAGATGTAACAATTGTATCCGGCATATTAACTATTATAGGGCTTGTTAGCATATTTATATATAACAAAAACAACACGGATGAATTGAGTAGGAATTTATAAATTTTAAGTAGTCAATAAAATATATTTATCGCAAAGCAAAATATAGGATTGGTATTATTTTCAAAATTTAAATACTAATCCTAATCCTAATCCTGCACCTTTATTATTTATTACCGGACTTACATGTAATGAAATATCTCTAGAAATATCAAAGTTTTTAAGATGTGCAGATGTTATGGCATCCATAACTTGTAAACCATAACCAACTACTGTATATAAAACAGATAAATCTAAATATTTATTATAATCACTTTGTAATTGTTGCAACTGACTTGATGAATAAATATTAGTGAAATTATCCTTATAATTAGGATTTGCTATACGGCTAATATAAGCATGCCGGTATGTTTGATAATTATTCAAGTTATCGTTTATGTAATATGCTGCAATGCCCAAACCAAGATAAATAACAGGAACCTTCCAAACCTGATGATTATATACTTGCCCTAAACCAGGCAAAATAGCAGAATAAAGACCCGATTTTTTGGGAATAGGCTGGTAGGGTTGCAACTTTATCGATTTCAAACTATCATTATTACTTGTGGTGTCATTTGTTTCTTGTGCATTACAAAATACAGACTCAAAACACATAAAACAAATAAGCCAAGCAAAAAATGTCTTCAAATTTTAAAATTAATTTTTACTATAAAGATTACAAAGTTAAAACTAAAGTTTTAGATATAGAGAATAAATAATCTCTGCTATAGCGTTTAAAAAAATTTTTTTAAAGATAAAGAAGATGCCGATATAAACGGGATGATTGAATTTTACAGGTGAGCTATCATTAGACCAATATGGGAAACATTCGCTATTCAGAATCTAAAAATGTTATAATACAAAGTCATTCACTAATTGAAATAAAAGAGGTTCTACTGGTTGAAGATAGTATCTTCCTTCGTTTAATTTCAGGTCGTCTCCCTCGACCTAAAATATTCCATTGTCCGCTCTGTTTAACCCAAATTTTGCAAGAGAAAGTCAAAAATAAACTGCCCATTTTAACTTTTAGTAGTAAATGGGTAATTTCATAATTAATCCTCGTTCTTGTATTCAAAAACATGTATGCCACAGCGTGGTATTACAAAGTCTTTTTTAAGAACCATTCCATGCATTACATGATGCATGGAAACATAACGAATATTTAATATTTTAGCTTTGGTATTGTATAATGAAATACCTGAATTGTAAGTTTAATCTTTGATACTAAAAATAAATTTCTAATCTTTTGCGTTAATGTATTAATACATTTATTTCTCAAAAAAAAAATATATTAAACAGTAAAATGATTTATTAATACTCAAAAAAAAAAGATGAAAAACTTTACACACATTAATGAAAATGGGCAAGCAACAATGGTCGATGTAAGCGAAAAACAAGCTTCATTGCGTACCGCAGTGGCCAGAAGTACAGTAGTTATGCCTGAAGATATAATTGAACAATTAATACTTGATAATTTAAATACAAAAAAAGGTGCCGTTTTTCAGACTGCTATTATTGCGGGTGTAATGGCTGCAAAAAAAACGGGCGAATTAATACCTCTATGTCATCCGCTAGGATTAGATAGTTGTAAAATAAATATTCATATTAATGAACAAAAAGAAATAATAATAGATTGTGCCACAACGATACATGCAAAAACAGGTATTGAAATTGAGGCATTAATGGGTGCATCTATTGCTGCCCTTACTATTTATGATATGTGCAAGGCGCTAAGCAAAGATATTGTTGTAAAAGAAACTAAGTTAATTGAAAAAACAGGCGGTAAACATGACTTTAAAAGGGCATAAACGGCATAGTGATATTCAGAAGCCTTTATTTGGAAACTATGCAAGAAATGAATGGGCAATATTAGGCACCAATTGTGAGGATATCAAATCTTTATCACAAAAAATATTCAAAGAATTATCTTCACAATATTGCTGTGCATATATTGATACTACACATGCAGATGATAAAACTGAGCCGATAAATAATATTACTGCCGGTATTGTAATTGATTATTTAAACTGTATAAATTACGAACAAGTAAAATATAAAACAACTTTTAATTCATTTCAACATAAAGAATTATTTAGCTCATGCGATCTTGTACTTGTAAATGGTAATCACCAGGAAGCAAAAGCTCAAATTGTTGTTATCGACGAAAAGAAAAAAGCATCACTTCAAAAAAAATTAAATCAATTAAATAACATAAAACTAATACTACTAAAAGATATAGAAAATGATATTTTTAGTTTTATAAAAGAGTTATTACCTGATAATGGTTCTATACCCATTATACAATTTAGTGATACAGAGAAAATAATCGGCTTTTTCAAGAATAAATTAATAAATGCACAACCAGAATTAAATGGGCTAATATTGGCAGGTGGCAAAAGTGTAAGATTAGGTAAAGATAAAAGTAAAATTAATTGGCATGGAAAAGAACAAAGATACTACGTTGCAGACTTGCTTAAACAAAGTTGCAAAAACGTGTATATTTCATGCCGAGAAGAACAAAGAGCTGAAATTGATGCAACATACAATATTATTATAGACACTTTTACAGGCTTAGGCCCTTATGGGGCAATATTATCTGCCTTTAGAGAATACCCTGATAAAGCATGGCTTATTGTTGCATGCGATTTGCCATTGGTAAATAAAAATACAATAGAACTACTCATAAACAATCGTAATTGCTCCTCGCTTGCTACAACTTTTAAAAGTTCGCATGATGGCTTGCCGGAACCGTTAATTACCATTTGGGAGCCTAAGAGCTACCCTATTTTGCTTTCTTTTTTGGCACAAGGTGTTTCTTGCCCCCGAAAAGTATTGATAAACAACAACACACATATTATTGAACCCAATAACCCCGAAGACTTATTAAATGTAAATACCGAAGATGATTTGAATATTGTAAAAGGCTATTTGTAAAGTAGCATAAATGATTTTAAATACAATTAACAATGATATTATGTATATTACACCCCCTTTCCCATTAGTTTCTTTTATAAAGTAAGCGTTTTCAATTATCTTTACATAAAATTGTATGAAAAATCTTATACGTTTCGATTGGGCTGTGAAAAGGCTGTTACGCAATAAAGCTAACTTCGGCATTCTGGAAGGCTTTCTAAGCGAACTTTTATTTGAAGATATTAAGATAGAAAGTGTACTTGAAAGTGAAGGTAATAGACAAACAGCAGATGATAAAACGAACAGGGTAGATATATTCTGGTGCAAAATTCAATTGGCGAACTAATCATAATTGAAATACAAAATAACTATATGACCGATTATTTGCTTCGTAAATATTACGGAACATCAAAAATAATTACTGACAATATGGTTATAGGCATGCCTTACAGCATGGTGAAAAAAGTTATCTCTATTAATATTGTTTATTTCGATTTAGGGCAAGGCGAAGATTATGTTTATC
>CAIWXG010000229.1 GCA_903916555.1 uncultured Bacteroidota bacterium | reverse complement strand
TGTAAGTTAGCTTTTCGTAAAATGTTTTCCCATATTGGTCTTTTAATTCAATAACATGTAAAACCCTTTTTTTTTCTTCCTCGTTTTGATAGTCATTGAAAATAAAGTCTAAAATACCTATACAATAAACCGCTTTTAATTTATAGTTCCAATAAGTGCCTTTCTCGGCTTGTTCTGCAATAGGGAATGTAGAATAATAGACCATTCTTTCTCTGAAAAAATCTTGTTTTGCCTTTTGTAATTCTACAATAAATTTTTCTCCTCTTTCATTTTCACAATATATATCGTATATTGCTTTTCTATCAGCAGTTGTTTGCCCTAAATTTTCAGTGTTTTTAAAAGTGAGATTTACTATTTGTGTTTGATTAGGTAGTAATGCATTTAAAAAATCTATAAGAGATTCTTTGCTAGCTTCTTCACCAAATATTTTTTTAAATCCAAAATCGGTAAAGGGATTAACATAGATAGGTTGCATTTGCTATATAATTATTCATGCAAAATTACATGTTTTAAATCAATGCTGTACTATTTATATTTAATAAAACTATTAAATAAAATACCTGTAATTTTAGTACATAATTTAATTAATTACAGCCAATAATTGAATTTAAAAACAAATAGTAGTTCCGGTATTGTTTTTGTTCTATGAAATAAAAGTACGAATTTTGAATTCATAATATGCAGGGTAGAATCTATAAGTCAACAGGAAGTTGGTATTCAGTTTGCGACGATAATTATCACTTTTGGAATGCAAGAATAAAAGGCAAACTTAAAATTGATGTGGAAATATCTTCTACTAACCCGATTGCAGTAGGCGATATGGTATTATTTGAAATAGAAGATGAAGAAAAAAATACAGCTATTATTTCTAATATTATACCCAGGAATAATTATATAGTTAGGGTTTCGCCTCATAATAAAAGCCAGAAACATATTATTGCATCTAATATTGATACTGCTCTAATAGTAGCTTCTATCGCCAATCCACGCACTTCTACAGGGTTTATTGATAGGTTCTTGCTAACTGCCGAAGCTTATCACATACCTGCAATTATTGTTATAAATAAAATAGACCTGCTAAAAAAGAAAAATGCAGATGCTTTGGCTGTTTGGTTAGATATTTACAAAAAAGCAGGCTATGATGTATATCCTGTTATTGCTACTCAAAAAGATACTTTGATAGAACTAACCGAGAGACTTATAAATAAAACTACTTTGTTATTTGGACACTCTGGCGTGGGCAAAAGTACACTACTGAATGCCTTTTTGCCCGGTAGTACTGTTAAAACACAAGAAGTATCGGGCTGGAGTGGTAAGGGGCAACATACAACTACTTTTGCCGAAATGTATCAATTACCAAATGGTGGAAATATTATTGATACCCCCGGAGTAAAAGAATTCGGTATTATTGATATGAATAAAGAAGAACTTTCTCATTATTTTCCTGAAATGAGAAAACTACTAAATAATTGCAAATATAACAACTGTTTGCATATTAATGAGCCGGATTGTGCCATAAAAACGGCAGCCAACAACAATATCATTTCTATGGAACGTTATATAAATTATGCAATGATCTTGAATAGTTTAGAAAAAAAATGGGAATAATTTCTATTGTTAAAAAACACTATTTGAATATTCAATTTTAATTATCTTATATTTGCAACACACTTCTTAGTTGCTGTTGTCTAAACAGTATTAATTAAATATTTTCTTTAGCATTTTTATTTTTTTTTATTTTGATGGAATATAATACGACTCGCACCAAATTGCTGATGCCGGAATATGGGCGTAATGTGCAAAAAATGATTGAATTTTTGGTAACTATAGATGATAGAGCCAAAAGACTGCGTAATGCAGAAGTGATAATAGAATTAATGGGTACGCTTAACCCACACCTTAAAACTATTGAAGATTATAAACACAAGCTTTGGGACCATTTATACCAAATGACAGACTTTAGTCTGGATGTAGATGCACCATACCCCAGACCAACTGCCGAAGAAATATTTAAAAAACCCGAACGATTAGCATATCCGCAAGAGCCGGTAAAACACAGGCATTTAGGCAAAAATCTACAGGCTCTTTTAGATAAAGCTATGGAGGAAACCAATGAAGATAAAAAATATGGACTGACACAAGCAATTGGCTATTATATGAAACTGGCTTATGCCAATTGGCATAAAGAACCTGTACATGATGATATGATTAAAAATGAACTTGCCGTAATTACAGATGGTAAATTAAAATATGAAACCGGTGGGGCGCGTGTGCCTTACGAAAATAATACAAGAACACAGGGCTTTAAGCCGCGTAATAACGGTAGTAATAACAATCGTAACTTTAAGGGCAGCAGCCAAAGCGGGCAGGGTGGTAATAATTCCGGTGGCACGCAGAGAAATAGTAATTACCGTGATGGTGGCGGCGCAAGTACCGGTGGTTCTTATGGCGGAGGCTATAATAAAAATAAAAAATTTAAAAATAAAGGAAAAGTAGCATAGGTAAAAATGCATTCTTAATGTACTGTTTTTAGCCATGACTTTTAGCTCATGGCTTTTTTGTGTGCCTACTTTATGTAAATTTGTTTATTCTAAGATAAAAATGCACAAATGGATACTTTTGAAATATATGGCGGTAAAAAATTACAGGGTACTATAACTCCGCAAGGTGCAAAAAATGAAGCATTGCAAGTGCTGTGTGCTGCATTACTTACCGATGAAGAGGTTACAATAAATAATGTACCCGATATTCTTGATGTAAATACATTAATAGAATTATTAGAAGATATGGGTGTGAAAATAAGCCGCCCACATAAGAACACTATTATACTAAAGGCAGATAACATAGACCCCGATTTTTTTACTACAAAAGCATTCCAAAGTAAGTCGGGTAAGTTAAGGGGTACTGTTATGCTTGCCGGCCCCTTATTAGCAAGATTTAAAAAAGCATATATACCACAACCCGGTGGCGATAAAATAGGCAGACGTAGGTTAGATACACATATAAGAGGTTTCGAGAAAATGAACGTATTGTTTAATTACGATGCAAACCTAAGCTTGTTCTCTCTTGATGGTTCTAATTTGAAAGGTGCTGCTATTATGTTAGAAGAACCGTCGGTAACGGGAACTGCAAATATAATTATGGCTGCCGTTTTGGCAGAAGGAACTACTACTATTTATAACGCTGCTTGCGAACCTTATGTGCAGCAACTTTGCAATATGCTCAATTTTATGGGGGCAAAAATTAGCGGTATAAGTTCTAATCTTTTAACCATACAGGGTGTGAGTAAATTAAACGGATGCACACATAGGCTACTTGCTGATATGATAGAGGTGGGTTCTTTTATAGGCTTGGCTGCAATGACCCAAAGCGAACTAACCATAAAAAATGCCGATGTAAAACATTTAGGTATTATACCCGAAATGTTTAGCAGAATAGGAATACATTTTGAAATAAAAGGAGATGATATTTTTATACCCGCACAAGAACACTATGAGATTAGTAAATTTATAGATGGCTCCATACTCACCGTTTACGACCACCCATGGCCCGGTTTTACACCAGACCTTATAAGTGTAATTATTGTAATTGCCACACAGGCAAGGGGTACGCTGCTTGCTCACCAAAAAATGTTTGAAAGCAGATTGTTTTTTGTAGATAAATTAATAGAAATGGGGGCGCAAATAGTACTTTGCGACCCTCATAGGGCTGTAGTTATAGGCTTAGATAAACAGGTGGCTTTGCGTGGTATTAATATGGTATCGCCCGATATTAGAGCCGGTGTAGCACTGCTTATTGCTGCACTGTCTGCAAATGGTAAGAGTACTATTCAAAATATAAGACAGATAGACCGTGGCTACGAACGTATAGACGAACGTTTAAATGCACTGGGTGCAGATATAAGACGGATATAATTCAATTGGTGCTTTTTTGAAATTATACTCTTCTTATTCCTTTTTGCCATTTTTACTTTAGTAGCATATTTATAAACTGACCAAAATCATACTTTGGTCGGTTTTTTTATTTTTATGTAAACCACAAAAAAATGGAATAATTGGCGAACTACGTATTTCTGCTTTTTATTGCTACATTTTGATATACTAATACAAGCAAAAAGAATAAATAAATCATCCAAAACCAATACTATAAAACACTTTTATGTATTCTATTTGTGATAAAAAGCACAATAAATAAGTTTAATATGTGCGCTTTTTGAGTCGTTTATTATGATTTACACCATAATAACAAATATTGTTTAATACAATATAGATTTTAGCTATGAGCTTATTCAACTGTATATCATTATTTATATAATTAATTGATTTTTTGTGTTACAAAAATAATATATAATAATAAAAATTATTTTTCAATATAATCAACAATTAAGGCTTTTTTTGTTTTATTAAATTAAATAAAAATAATACAATATTTATCTAATTTGAATAAATCTTAATGAAAAGGTAACTTTAAATTAATACTGGAAAAGCATTTTGTAGGCACAGTGTCATTTATAGCCCTTTTTTATTGCCAAAATTTACGTAAATTGCATACAGAAATATTAATTCTGCATTAATTACAATTACTAAAGAGTTAAAATATTTTTTTTAAAACCTCATTCACTACAAAGTATATATAAATAGACGGATAAAAAGACAAAATTGTTTGGAGATTTAAGTTAAATTATAAAAATAATTTTTTTAAAACATAAAAAGTAAAAAAAAGATAACATTATTTAGTTTAAAAATATTTAATACCAACAACAAGGTAGCTAATACAATTAGCTATGTTGTTTTTGTCCCATTTACCGAAACCACCTATTGCTGATTATTGTAACCTATTGCACCCTTTTACTATCGAAAAACAGTATCTAAATAGTAGATACTATGATTAAAATAGATAATTATTTAAGATTTTATATTTGTAATTTTTAAAACTGTGTGTATGAAAAAGTTTTATTTAGGATTAGTTGCTTGCCTTTTAAGTGTTTCGGGCTACGCAATAACGGCTGCAAGCTATGCTTATGTATATGGAACAGGTGGAGCCTTAACCACGATGACAGGGGCTACAACGCTCTATACATCCGGCTGGGATGATGCATCAACAACTGGATTATCATTAGGTTTTACCTTTTACTATTGTGGGGTACCATATACAACAGTAGATATGAACTGCAATGGTTTTATCGGTTTTGGTACTGCACCAAGCGGTTATACGCCTTTAAGTTCTTATACCAATACTATTTCGGCATTAGGCGAAGACTTATATGGAGCCAACGCAGGCTCTACAATTTCCTACTTAACTTCAGGTAGTGCACCTAATAGGGTTTGGACTATACAATGGCATCTTGCAACACACTACAGTACTGCAGCTTATGGTCCATTCGACTTTCAGATACAATTGTATGAAAGCTCTAATGTAATACGTATTGTTGAGGGCACTTGGAGTACCACAAGTACCACAGCTTTAACCGGACAAGTAGGTATGACAGGTGCAACAACATCTGATTTTAATGAAATAAACTCTACAACAACATGGGCTAGTCCTACTCACAGTACTGCTACACTTAGTACTATGACACATAAAAATACTATTAAACCAACCAGTGGTTATTATTACCAATTTACACCACCGCCAACTATCACAGTTACACCTAGTACAATGACGTTTACAACGGCAGTAAGTACCACGGCAACACCACAAACGGCAACACTTACAGGTTATGGTTTTACTGCTACTACTGTAACAGTAACTCCACCATCTACTTTATTCCCTGCAAATAATGGTTCTTCTTATGTTTCTTCAGCCTTTACAAAAGCAACCTCAACTGCTGCTGTAGGAAGCTATATAAATACAACTGTGCCAATAGAATTTGTCGCTCCGTCTTCAGCGGGTACATCAACAGGTAATATGGCTTTTTCAAGTACAGGTGCTACTACTGTCAATGTGGCATGTACCGGTAATGCAACTAACCCATGTAGCGGTACGCCGGCTGCCGGTACCGATGCCGCTTCGCCAACCGCAGGGGGGGCGAGTACTACTTTTGTACTTACAGCATCCGGTTTTACGGTTGCAAGTGGTATTACGTTTCAATGGCAAAAATCAACTACGAGTGGTACTACCGGTTTTACAAATATTTCCGGTGCTACAACCTCTACTTATAGTTATTCGGCAGGTATTACTGCCAATACTTGGTTTCAGTGTTTGGTAACCTGTACCAATAGCAGTGTTACTTCTACACCTACTTCGGTTTTGGTTACTTATTTCCCCCCTTCAAGTTGTACACCGGCATTTTATTATGGTACCGGTTACGGCTATGGTTGTACCGACAATATGATTGTAGGTAATGCAACGTATCCTTTTCGTGTTACAGGTGCATCGGGTACCAGCATTAACGACCCTACCGCTTGTAATACAGCCGGTTATATAGATGAGTCCGGCTTAAGCTATACTTGTACTTTTAATGCCGGTACAAGTTATGCTACTACTTTGGGTGCCAATACGTCTGCTTATAGTATGACTGACCAAATTTGGATAGATTTCAATAATAACGGTACGTTTGAAACATCAGAAAGTGTTGGCGGTGGTACTTTTACCGGAATAAACACGAATCCTACAATTACCATTCCTTCCGGTACTACTTTGGGTGCTGTTGCAGGTGCAGGTACCTACAGAATGCGTGTTATGACAGCTTATAACTGTTGTACCGGTTCGGGTTATGCCGCATATCCGTCGCAGCCTCCTTGCCCTACAGCATCGGGTACAAATATGATTTATTATGGTGATGTACGTGATTATAAAGTTACAATCGCGATACCACCTGTAGTTACTGTAACACCAAGTACATTATCTTATTCTCCTACAACAACAGGTACAACATCACCAACTCAATACATTTCTTTATCGGGTTCGTTCTTAGTACCTACAAGCGGTAACTTTACGGTAACTGCACCAAGTGGTTATTATGTTAATAACGGTTCTTCTTGGGTAAGCAGTTATAACATTAGTTATACAGGTGCTGCATTAAGTACTACTTCTATACCGGTACAGTTTGCACCAACAGCTGCTTCTACCTATACCGGTAGTGTAAGTATAGTAGGTAGTGGTGTAACAAATTATGTTCCTGTTACAGGTACAGGAGCTGCTGTTTGCTCGGGTACACCAACAGCCGGTACAGGTGTGGTTACACCTACTACAGGTTCAAGCGGCACATCGTTTTCGCTTAGCTTAACGGGTTCTACTGTAGCTGGTGGTTTAACCTACCAATGGCAATCATCGCCAACAGGCAGTACCTGGACAAATATTACAGGTGCTACCAATAACACTTATACATTTACCGGGATATCGGCAACTACTTATTATCATTGTATTGTAACCTGTTCGGGTTCATCCGCAACATCTACTACTGCAACTGCTACATGGGTATTACCGGCGTCCAGTTGCACGCCTGCTTGGTACTATGGTATTACCACGGGTTATGGCTATGGCTGTGCCGACAATATGATTGTTTGTAATGCTACGTATCCGTTCTCTTTAACAGGTGCAGCCGGTACATCCATGAACGATTATACTTCATGTAATACAAACGGTTATCAGGATATGACGGCTTCGGCTTATACCTGTACCATGTACACTAGCAATTCTTATTATCCTACATTAGGTGCTAATACAAGTGCTTACACGATGTACGACCAAATATGGATTGACTTTAACAGTGATGGTATTTTCCAAACTTCTGAGTCAGTGGGTGGTGGTACATTTACAACTATCAGTACAACACCAACTATAACTATACCATCCAGTGCTACGGTATCGGCTGGTGTTTATAGAATGCGTGTTGAAACAGAATATTATTATCATACTTACCCGGGTTTAAATCCATGTCCGGATGGTACGAGTGCGAACTCTTACTATTATGGTGATGTGCGTGATTATAAAGTTACCATTGCGTATCCACCGCCAAGTGATGCCGAAACAGTATCAAGCATGAACTTTGGTAATATTGCTACCAGTTCTACCTCAGCATCTCAGGTTTCTATGATTTCGGGTGCTTATTTATCGCCTGCAACAGGTAGTTTGGTTGCTACAGCACCGACTAACTATTTAGTATCTACTAATGGTACTACTTGGGCTTCATCCGTATCTTTAAATTATACTGCAAGTACATTAGGTTCTTCCTCTTTATTTGTAGAATTTGTTGCACCTTCTACTGTAGGTACGTATGCAGGTAGCGTAACTATTACTGGTGGTAGTGTATCTACTGCTTTAAACATAGCCGTTACCGGTAATGCTGCTACAGCATGTAGCGGCACACCATCGCCCGGCACAACTACGGTATCGCCAAGCACAGCCGGTATGTCTGCTACTACCTTTACATTTGGTTTAGCAAGTACACCGGTAGGTTTAGGTTTCAGCTATCTGTGGTATTCATCGCCTGACGGCAGTACTTGGACAGCAATAACCGGTGCTACCAATACAACTTATTCTGTATCGGGCTTAACTACTACTACTTATTACCGTTGTGGCGTAACTTGTAGTTATAGTTCTGCAACGGGTTATTCTTCTACACAGCCTGTTTATATATATTGTACTCCTGTATGGTATTATGGTACCGGTTATGGTTATGGTTGCAGCGACAATATGATTGTTGGTAATGCATCTTATCCATTCCGTTTATCAGGTGCTTCGGGTACATCTATAACTGACCCTACAGCATGTAATACTCCGGGTTATGTAGATGAAACTGCTACAACTTATACTTGTACCTTAAATGCAGGTAACACCTATTCCTTAACAATAGGTGCCAATACAAGTGCTTATAACATGAACGACCAGATTTGGATAGATTTTAACGGTAACGGTACTTTCGAGACTTCCGAGTCTGTTGGTGGTAGCGGTAGCGGTTCTTCCGGCTGGACATCTGTTACAACCACACATGGTATTACAATACCTTCCGGTGCTACTTTAGTTGCAGTGGGTGGTGTAGGTTATCGCAGAATGCGTGTTGAAACAGAATATTATTATCATGGTTATCCAAGTTTATTAGCTTGTCCTAACAGTAGTACTACATCAAACTACTATGGTGATGTACGTGATTATATGGTTACAGTAGCTAATCCGCCTGTAGTAACAATTACACCTACTACTATCGCATTTTCGCCTACTACTACAGGTACAACATCTGCTACCTCTAATATTGTAATTACCGGTTCTTTCTTAGTACCAACTTCCGGTAATATAAATGTAACAGCCCCAAGCGGTTTTTATGTTAATAATGGTAGTACTTGGGTAAGCAGTTATAATATTAGTTATACAGGTGCTACACTTGCTTCTACTACTATACCGGTGCAGTTTGCACCTACAAGTGTTACAACTTATACGGGTAGTGTGGCTATAAGCGGTGGCGGTGCATCAACAGGTTATGTGGCGGTTACCGGTACCGGTGCTGCTGCTTGTAGTGGTACACCAAGTGCAGGTACTGCAGCGGCAAGTCCTACTTATGGTAATTCTTCTACTTCCTTTACATTAACATGTAGCGGTTATACTGTTGCCGGTGGTATCGGTTTCCAATGGCAATCTTATGTAGGTTCTACTTGGACAAACATTAGCGGTGCAACCTCTTATATATACACATTCTCCGGTTTATCGGCTACTACACAATACCGTTGTAATGTAACTTGTAGTTATAGTTCTACAACAGTATCTTCTGCTGCAGTTACCGTAAATTATATTGCAGCTTCAAGTTGCACACCTACTTGGTATTATTCAGGTACTTCATTAACATCGGGTGTAGGTAATGCTACCTATCCATTTAGATTAACAGGTGCATCGGGTTCTATTAGCGACCCAACTGTTACTATCAGTTCCGGTTATATTGATGAAACAGCTACTTCTTATACCTGTACCTTAAATGCAGGCGGTTCTTATGTTGAAACAGTAGGTGCAAACACATCGGGTTACAGCATGAACACACAGACATGGATTGACTTTAATAATAACGGTACTTTCGAATCTTCAGAGTCAGTTGGTGGTGTTGGTGCAGGTTCTTCCGGTTGGACAACAATTACCG
>CAIWXG010000228.1 GCA_903916555.1 uncultured Bacteroidota bacterium | reverse complement strand
AAATCAAAACTAAACCAAACACTAACACACAAAACCTAAATTCTTATAATTAGTTTTTAGAAAATTCACCATTTGCAATAATGCTAATTTGTTCACTAAGCATAGCTTCAGGAGCAGAAGAACCTACTTCGAAATTTTTACGGTTTAATTTGCCGGTAATTTTCATACCTGCAACCGGTTCGCCTTTCATATTTTTACCCATTCTTATTACAGCATCCAATTCTACCGGTTTGCTTACACCATGCATGGTAAGGTTACCCTTAATTTTATAATTTTTACCGCTTTTTTCGAAAGATGTACTTTTAAATGTAAGTGTAGAAAATTTTGTTGCATCTAAAAAATCAGGAGTTTTAATGTGTGCATCTCTTTTTTCATTATCTGTGCTTATAGTGCTTACATCTGCTGTAACTTCTATTACTGCATCTGTAAAGTCATCATTAGATGCAGTAATTTTTGCATCAAAATTTTTGAAAGAACCCTCAACATCAGAAATCATCATGTGTGTAATAGTAAAACCTAATTTTGAATGGGCTTTATCTACATTCCATACACTAGCCGGTGCCGGACGAAAAGAAAATAACATTGCAGAACCTGCAACTGTTGCTAATAATACTAATTTTTTCATGTTTTTTGTTTTTTAATTATGTTGCAAATATATGTACATACATTCAATTGTTACTATTTATTTTTCTTATAGCACTATAAGTCTTTTATAAGATGTATTGGTTAGCTGCTAAAGTAAATAAAATCAAAGATATATAAATTAAAAATAAATCAAATAAAATAATTATCAAAATAAAGATTTCTTTTATTTACCGGCTCAAAATAAAGCTATTATTTCTTTCCTTTTTTTATTGGATATTTACAGAATGAATTGGGCTACATTATATGCTACAACACGCACGGGCGAACAAGAAAGAGTGAATCCGCATCACGACTTAATACGTAATTCTTTTCAACGCGATTATGATAGAATCATTTTTTCGTCTGCTTTTAGGCGATTGCAAAATAAAACTCAGGTGTTTCCGCTGCCGGGTTCTGTATTTGTTCATAACAGGCTTACACATAGTTTAGAGGTGGCTTCTGTTGGCAGGTCTTTAGGTAAAGCTGTAGGCGAAAAGATTGCTGAAAATTACCCTAACGAAAGCCCTGAATTTATAGAATTCTACAGGCATGAATTAGCTTCAGTTATAGCTTCTGCTTGCTTGGCTCACGATATTGGCAACCCTCCCTTTGGGCATTCAGGCGAAGATGCCATCAGGTCTTATTTTACGGGTATCGACAGTGAAATTAAAAATATACTTACTTCAACATTATCCAATAATCAACTAAAAGATTTAGAATATTTTGAGGGTAACTCTAATGCTTTTCGGGTATTAACCCACAATTTTAACGAGCCCGAACCCGGTGGATATAAGCTTACCTATACCACGCTGGCATCTATTGTTAAATACCCCTGTTCGTCGGCAGATGGCTTTAATGCTGAATCAGGACTCATTTCTACTAAAAAATCAGGATTTTTCGATTCCGAAATTTCCACATTCACAGCTATTGCCAATAAACTACTATTACCACAAAAAGAAGGTTTTAACTATGTATATCCTCGCCACCCGTTTGTTTATTTAACCGAGGCTGCCGATGATATTTGTTACCGGGTTATAGACCTTGAAGATGCACATAGATTGCATATTATTTCTTTAGACACCTTTATGAACCTGTTTTTACCCTTTTTTGATACCGAATCAGACTTTAATTCCAGAGAATACATAGATAACAAATTAGCAAAAATTAAAGACGATAACCAAAAAGCACAATATATACGTGCCAGATGGATTGGTTTAATGATTGAGAAACTATCTGCACTTTTTATACAAAATGAAGAACTGCTATTAAACGGTACATTAGAAAAAGACTTGCTTGCTTGCCTACCTGAGAATGATTTGAAATTAATAAAAGCAATCAATCAGTTTTCAGTAAAAAACATATACAATAATAAATCTGTTGTAGAGATAGAAATAGCCGGTTATAATATAATAGGTGGCTTACTTAAAGAATTTGTAAGTGCCATTTTATACCCGCAGCTTATGAAATCTCGCAAGCTTATAAAATTAGTATCCGCTCAGTTTCCTATAACCCAAGACCGTAATTTTTTATACCAAGATCTACTATCCCTCTTAGATTTTATAGCCGGAATGACCGATTTATATGCAATAGACTTATTTCGTAAAATAACAGGTATTACTATTCCTGATATAAGATGAGGGGGGGCTAATAAGTTTATCACTGTAATTTAGCGATGTTAAGTAAATACCTTCTTAGAAAGAGTTCATTCTCACTTCCGGATTCCCTGTGGAAAATCCGGAAGAACGGGATGATTAAAAAAATTTTGCGATAATGCTTGGGTTTAAATAAAAGCGATTGTTGGTTTCTCGGCTTATTCCAAAATTTGCATTGCTTTTCCGAAAAAACTTGCGTTTTTCTTGCAAATATGGGAGTAAATTATTATTTTTGAGTCCTAATAATTCATAAAATTTAGAATAAAATATTCTCCATATAAATTCTTATATACAGTCAAAAAAGCCGGATTTTCGATTATTTGTAAGGTATATAAGCGAGTTAGCGAGCAGCCTAAAACAAAAAACAACTATGAAGAAACTAATAGAAAGACAGAACATTTCAGAAAACTTAAAAGCATCTAATGCATATCAACAACTTGGCAAACTTTTAAGTGCATTGGAAGTGAAAGAATTGCCAACTGAAACAGTTGATTTAATAAACCAGGAAATTGAACAATTAAATTCTATTTCAGATATTGATAGATATTTTGTTAAAGCGACAAAAGAAAAAGAAAACAGCGTTATAAAATTGATAGAAAAAAAACATAAAATCGTACCAAAAAATTATTACAGAAATATATGGATGCCTTTAGGTATTTCTGCATTTGGATTGCCTATAGGTGCTGCATTTGGTTTAAGTATTGGAAATTTGGGAATGTTAGGAGCTGGCTTACCAATAGGTATGGGAATCGGAGTTGGGCTTGGTTCGTTTATGGACAAAAAGGCTTTTAATGAAGGAAGGCAATTAGATTTTGAAGTTAAATAATAAACCAATTCAGGCAGCCCACTGGTTGAAGCAATTCCACTTCGACCTAAAATTTTTCAAATATCTCACTTGTTTCTGAAGCGGTATGCTCCAATCTAATAAGGACGAAGCAAAGACGCTTCGACAATTGTGGGTTTTCATTTAACATCAGTTCCTTGAATAAGATCAGAGAACGGGTTTATTCTTACTTCTTGATGACCCAGAGAAACATCATGAATCCTGCGACTCGAACAATTAATAGAGTTCAATAACCTGATTTGGGGTTTATTAGAGTGTTTTATACAGAAAACACCAACAAAAGCATAAAAAATTGCTACAGCTCAATTCTTTCAATCCTCTTTAAAACGCATTAATTGGCTGACAGTAAAATTGTATTCGGGGGTTATTATTTCGGTTTTATCCACACTCAACTCGTACCAAGGGCTAATATCCGGATTATTCGGGTTTGTGAGTATCTGGGTTTCCTGAGCCGGCATATAACTTTGAGCCAAAAGATAGACCTTTTTGCCTTCTTTGTTTTGTGCTACATCCATAACAATTTCGGCATGGCCGGGACTGCCGCCTTTAATCAAGACATCACCCGCTTTGAGATCGAGATAGTTAACTTTTGTCAATTCTCTTGATAAGGAAAGAGTGCCGCAATAAGTAAAAATGAGATCTAAATACCGGAGAAAACTTTCATAAGTATTTGACGGGTCTTCCTTCTTTACCCAATTTGTTTTGTTGCCTGCAAAAACAATTCTGTAGCCTTGCATCCATTTGCAGTAATCAACCCTGCATCCGTTGGTAAAAGTAAAATGAATCTTGTTTTCCATTTTATTTTGGTACATGTATTCCGCCCGGAGCCGCATAACTGCATCAGCGCATTGTTGCAAGTCTTTATTGCCAATATTCATATCTATAACTGCAATGTAAACATTGTTGTTATATTTAATTCTGCCGTCAAAATAATGTACCGGGCTACCGTCGAGCTTTAATTTAAGGTTTTGCAAATAGTTTCCGAAGGAGTTTACAGTTGTGGAAACACGGGAATAACCAGCAGGTGTATTGATGCGTTCTTTAACAGTACTGCCTTTGGGGTTTATGAGTAATTTAGAATCAGCATTGGTATTGCATCCAAAACAAAGAAAGATGCTAAGCAGGAGTCTAAAACCGAAATTTCTATTTGGTCTATCCATAAAACCCGGAATTTTATTACATTTATTAATTATCTAATTTTATTTCAAATAGTTATTGCTTTTATTGATGTTTTCGTAAATAAATATAAAAAAATTATTTGTAGGTAAAGCTCTCCAACAAATATTTATGCCCAATCATTACTCATCTTTTTTTGGATTGTCAAAGGGTCTTCTTTTAAAGTCAGTGTACCCGCATATTTTCTTAAACTCACCCCTGTTTTCCCTGCATTTTTACCCGTACTTTTTTTGTGCAATTGCATTTTAATAAGCAGTATTTCTTAGCTACTTGCCCCTTTTTTTAATACTGTTACCATATTTCAAAGTTAAGTAATTTTATTTAGAGCTTTTAATGTTTTATGAAATACTTTTAATTTCTAAAATCTGTTCCTGTAAACGAATCTTTGCACTTTCAAAATATTCATTCCAATTACTGTTTTGGGTGGCTGTGCAATAGGTTTCACTTTGTTTCAATTCATTTATAAGTTGGTTCAGGCTTCTTGTATAAATCAAATTTATCAATCTACCTTTAATGTTACGGCCTGATTAGAAATATGCTACAATTACTTTATAGTTTTATCTTTGGTGTTTTCTAGTGATATTT
>CAIWXG010000227.1 GCA_903916555.1 uncultured Bacteroidota bacterium | reverse complement strand
GTCTGTGGCTATATACAATCATTATAAAAGATTGTTTATGCCCAAAGAAGACGATGTGGAGATTGAAAAATCTAATATTATAATGGTTGGTGAAACCGGTACAGGCAAAACTTTATTAGCGAAAACAATTGCTCGTTTGCTGCAGGTACCTTTTGCGATAGCAGATGCTACGGTGTTTACTGAGGCGGGCTATGTAGGTGAGGATGTGGAGAGTATTTTAAGCCGTCTTTTACAGGCCTGTAATTTTGATGTTGCATCGGCAGAGCGAGGTATTGTTTATATAGATGAATTAGATAAAATAGGCAGAAAGAGTGATAACCCGAGTATTACACGCGATGTAAGCGGCGAAGGTGTGCAACAAGCTATGCTTAAATTATTAGAAGGGTCGGAAGTATTAGTGCCGCCACAAGGTGGGAGAAAACACCCCGACCAAAAAATGATAAAAGTAAATACTACAAATATATTATTTATTTGCGGTGGTGCGTTTGAAGGTATTGATAAAATGATAGCACGCAGGATACAAACATCTTCAATTGGTTATAATGCTATAAAAGCTACAAAAGATATAGACAGAGCAAATATGTTGCAATATGTAAATGCTTTAGATTTAAGAACTTTTGGTTTAATTCCAGAATTATTAGGTCGCTTACCTATTGTAACTTATTTAAATCCTTTAGACCACGAATCGTTAAAGCGGATTCTTACAGAACCTAAGAACGCTTTGATAAAACAATATAAAAGATTGTTTGAGTACGAAAACATTAAACTTACCGTTGATAATGATGCCCTTAATTATATGGTGGAAAAAGCAATTACCTATAAATTAGGCGGTAGAGGACTAAGAGCTATCTGTGAAATGATATTAACAGATGCTATGTTCGATTTACCATCTGAAAAACACAATGGTACTTTTAATTTGTCGTTAGATTATGCCAAACAAATGATTGAACATGCAAAATTTGAACATTTAAAAGCAGCTTAATTACATTTTTTGTTATGCAAGAACTTATTAAAGAACTAATAGAAAAGGTTGGTATTACTGAAGACCAAGCACTGAAATCGGTAGATACTATAAAGACATTTATACAATCTAAACTACCCCCAATGATGCACGGGCTTGTGGATAATTTTTTAAATCCACAAGCAAAGGCAGAAGACAGTAGTGATTTTATGGGGTAGAGTAGCGTATTATCTATAATAAAATAAGGGTATGCAAAACTGAGAATAGATAAGAATAAGATTAACTACCATTGTTAGGCACGTCTATAAAGCTATTTGTTTTCAGTAATTTATATGTGCAAGATGAGCATATATAATAGCTCTATTAAGCGGGGTCATGGTTCGTCCTTCGACAAACTCAGGATGACAGGGCTCACCATGACATTAAGTTTGGTGCTATATATAACAACTAATTTCTGTCATTTTCAAAGTAATTTTATATTCAATAAATAAATATTTTATTTGTATAGTTGTTTTTTTGTGTTCTAATGTTTAAAAAATAAATTCCTTTCAGTTCGTTTATAGTTAATTCAACACGTGTATCCCTTGCTTTATACACAAAAGGTATCGTTTCGCCCAAACTATTGGTAATTTTTATCTGTATTCCCTCTCTATCTTCATCAGGTAATTTTACCGTAAATACCCCCTTATTGGGGTTCGGTATTATTTCTACTGTTTTATTTTGTTCAAAAATGGGTACTTCTACATTTGCTTTTATGTATCTTATATGATCTGCATCAGCAATAATCATATTACCTAAAGTATCTTGACAATTACTTGTAGGTAACCCTAATGTAGCTAAAGTAGCTAATCCATTATCTCCACTGTAGCCTTGTATTCCTGTACCGGCATAAGTAGAAATAATGCCTGAAGTATTTATTTTTCTGATTCTGTAATTGAGTCGCTCGCAGAAATAGATATTACCCGTTTTGTCTAAATAAACATTTGATGGACCCATTATTTGGGCTGCCGTTGCGGCAATGTTTTCGCCATTATAGCCACCCGTACCGGTGCCGGCTATCGTATGTATAATACCAAAAGTATCCATTTTACGTATGCGATTATTAAAATAATCAGGTATATAAATATTACCAACACTGTCAGCCACCACTCTATCAACAAGACCATATAAAGCTATTTGTGCATTAGTTGCAAGTATGCCTTCGCCATTATAACCATAAGTACCGTTACCGGCAATAGTATGTATAATACCGGCACTATTTATTTTATAGATTCTATTATTTCCTCTATCGCTTAAATAAATATTAT
The DNA here is from genome assembly GCA_903916555.1 of uncultured Bacteroidota bacterium. GTDB lineage: Bacteria > Bacteroidota > Bacteroidia > Chitinophagales > Chitinophagaceae > CAIYTT01. The sequence goes on along the minus strand of CAIWXG010000227.1, from coordinate 3,804 downwards.
TTTTTTTATCAATGCTAATACCCAAAACCCCTCCAATTTGGGCAGCAGTAGCAGGCCCCCCCATACCACTAAAACCGTTTATACCTGTGCCGGCAATTGTTTTTATAATACCCGTAGCTGTCGTTATTTTTTGAATAACATAATTACCTGTATTGGTAACATAAACATTACCGGAATCGTCTGCTGTAATATCTTCACAGTAAATTGCTGCATCAGTAGCAGGTATGCTGTCTAAAAGAGAAGTGCCACCGCCGCCTATTGTTGTTATAATACCTGCTGCGTCTATTTTGCGTACAAGCCCACAAATGTTACTTACCAAATATATATTACCGTATTTATCGGCAGTAACACCGGTAATTGCATCTAATTGTGCATCTGTTGCAGGTATACTATTACCAATACAGCCATTAGTGATTGTACCTGCAATAGTTGTAATAATTTGTGCATTTGCAGTAGAATAAAAGCAAAGCTTTATAAGGCTTATAAGTAGTTTGGCGTAGTTTTTTAGCATAAAAAAGAAAATTAAAAAGTAAAATTTTACTTGATAAAATAATAACAAATAAACCAAAATAAAAACGAATCAAAATACCCTCATTTCACAAATTAATCTCTTTTTCAGGGTTGCATAATAGCACTAATGTTTAAAATGTCTTGTACCGGTAATAACCATTGCCATATTGTTTTCTTTGCAGTAGTTGATGCTATCGTTATCTCTAAGTGAACCTCCGGGCTGTATGATTGCTTTAATACCTGCTTTTTGTGCCATTTCTACACAATCTACAAACGGAAAAAAGGCATCGGACGCCATAACTGCATTTTCTGCACTAAAGCCAAATTGTTCTATTTTACTTAGTGCTTGTTTTAATGCATCTATTCTACTCGTTTGGCCACAACCTTTGCCTATTAATTGTTTGTTTTTTACAATTGCTATTGCATTAGACTTTAAATGCTTACATATAATGTTTGCGATTTCCAGGTCAAGTTTTTCTTCACAAGTTGTTTCTCTTGCTCCTGATTCTATCCATTTTTCAAAATTTCTAGTATCTGTATCTTGTACCAGCACACCGTCTAATAGCACTTTCGATTCTTGTTTAAATTCCTCGCGTCCGGTTTTTAATAACAGAATTCTGTTTTTCTTATTTTTTAATAATTCAAGAGCTTGTGTATCATAAGCAGGTGCTATTAAAATTTCAAAGAATAAATCATTTATTAATTGGGCTGTTTCTATATCTATTTTTTCATTTGTAATTATTACACCGCCAAAAGCACTTTCAGGGTCGCAGGCTAATGCTGCTTGCCAAGCATTTAATGCTGTTTCTCTTTGGGCAATACCACAAATATTAGTATGTTTTATAACTATAAAAGTAGGTTCATTAAACTCTTCTATAGCCCCGTAAGCAGCGTGTATATCCACCAAATTATTATAAGATAATTCCTTACCATTCAGTTGAATAAACAGCTTTTCTAAATCGCCCTTAAATAAAGCCTTTTGGTGTGGGTTTTCGCCATATCGTAAATCTTTACGTTTTACCCCTATGTCTTCTTTACTAATAGTTATTTTTTCTTCATTAAAATAATTAGAAATAGCTATATCATAAGCGGCACAAATTTTAAAAGCAGCAGCAGCCAGTAATCTTCTGTCTTCTAAATCTGTATGTCCCTTTTTATTTTTTAGTAATGTGGTAAAATCTGCATACTGTTCTATTGAAGCTAGAATACTTACATCAGCAAAATTTTTGGCAGCGGCTCTTATTAGCGATACACCGCCTATATCTATTTTTTCAATAATTAAAGCTTCCTCATTTGTATTTTTCAGAGTTTCTTCAAATGGGTATAAGTCAACTATTACTAAGTCGAATAAAGGCAATTCGTATTTTTTAAGGTCTTCTATATCGTTTTCATTTTCTCTGCGTGCAAGAATGCCACCAAATACTTTAGGGTGCAAGGTTTTTACTCGCCCGCCTAATATGGAAGGATAACCCGTAACCTGCTCTAATAAGGTACAGGGAATACCTAATTGTTCTATAAAACTATGTGTACCACCGGTAGAGTAGAGTAGTACACCTAAATTATTTAATTCTTTTACTAGTATATCTAAACCTGTTTTATTATATACAGAGATTAAAGCTGATTTTATTATTTTTTCCATTTTTAAAGTATTAGCTACAAAGATAAGTACCTAATAGTGTATTTAAGAGATATCTAATTATAATAAAAATGGCATTATTTTTATTTAGTTATTATTTTAGTGTGTGTATAACTTATGAATAAGATTGTAAAAATACCTTTACAATTCTAATAAGTTGCAATTCTATTTTTCTTTAAAAACTTATGCTTTTTTATGGGTCAGTTTTAAACATCTTATTAGCTGTGTTTAAAAAACTTTTTTATAACATTATATTTTCCTCACAACTCACAACATTATAGTAATTGGTAGTAATTTTGCCAACTTGTAATGTGTATTAAGTAGGGGTAAGGTGTTAGTAAAGTATAAAGTGCCTAAATAGTTCAACGGCTACATTTATTTATACACAAATACACACCCCTAATAGTAATAGTCTTCATTTTTAAATTTTTATTTTATTATTATTATGAGTGTGAATAATGTTGATTACGATGAGAAATTGAAAAAAGATGGTTTTTTGAATTTTGAAATTGATGCTTCTTTAGATTTATTTGAGGAAATAAATAAATTAAAAAAGGAAAAAAATGCAATTATACTGGCGCATTACTATCAGGAGCCGGATATACAGGATATTGCCGATTTTATTGGTGATAGCCTTGGCTTGGCACAGAAAGCTGCTGCTACCGATGCGGATATAATTGTGTTTGCAGGTGTGCATTTTATGGCTGAAACTGCTAAAATATTAAATCCGGGTAAGAAGGTTTTATTGCCCGATTTAAATGCCGGTTGCTCCTTAAGTGATAGTTGTCCGCCTGATTTATTTAAAGCATTTGTAGATAAACACCCTGACCATACTGTTATATCGTATATTAATTGCTCTTCGGGTATTAAAGTACTTTCAGATATTATTTGCACGTCTAGCAATGCAAAAAAGATTGTTGAAAGTTTACCTGTTGATGAGAAGATACTATTTGCACCTGATAAGAATTTGGGTGCTTATATTAATAAACAAACCGGTAGAAATATGTTATTATGGAATGGGTCTTGTATGGTACACGAGATTTTTTCTATGGAAATAATTTCTAAGTTAAAGAACCGTCATCCCGATGCATTATTTATTGCACACCCGGAGTGTGAGGAGAAGGTTTTAGAATTAGCTGATTTTATAGGTTCTACTACCGAGTTATTAAAGTTTACGAACACAAATGATGCTCAAACATTTATTGTGGGTACAGAGGCAGGAATACTACATCAAATGCAGTTATTAACACCTACTAAAACGTTTATAGCTGCACCGCCAGACAATGCTTGTGCTTGTAATAATTGCCCGCACATGAAGTTAAACACGCTTGAGAAACTTTATTTATGTATGAAATATGAGTTGCCAGAGATTACTATGGATGAGACATTAAGATTACAAGCAAAAAAGCCTGTTGATAGAATGTTGGCTCTAAGTAAACAATTTGGATTGGTGTAATTTATTAGTAAATAAGCCTCTACTTAATAGAGGCTTATTTACTAATAGTTAGGCTTCTTTTTCTATACTTGTTTCTTTAGTTGTTTCTATTATTTCTTCTTTATCAACTATCTTTTCCTCAGTTACTTCTGCTTTCGTTTCAGTTATTTCACTTTCGTTTTCTTCGGTAGTATTTTCTTCTGTTTCGTTAAAAACAAGTAGG
>CAIWXG010000226.1 GCA_903916555.1 uncultured Bacteroidota bacterium | reverse complement strand
AAATAAAAAATAAATTTTCCTTTTTCAAAATCCCGAAAGACTGCCCATATAGGCGTGGATGTCATTATTATAGAGTAATAATAAATTTAGAAAAACCCTGAAAGAGTGATATATTTTTCCATATTGAAAATAATATCACCCTTTCAGGGCTTTGTAACTTTTAGAACAAATATGTTATAATACTATCACCCCTTTGGGCTTATTTAACACGCAAAAATCGTTACAATTAATTTACTTGCCTATTAATTTAGCACTTTCTAAAAGCACACTTGCTTTATTATTTAATACTTCAACAAAACCTGAAGTAATTTCATAAGATTGGGTAGTGCTTTTGTCTATTAATATTTTCAATTTCCCCTTACCTAAAGAGGCTATTAAAGAAGCATGTTTATCAAATACCTCAAAAGAACCATCTGTACCGGGCATTTGTATGCCTAATACGCTACCACTATAAATTTTACTTTCAGGCGTTAATATGTCTAATTGCATTTTTGTTTTTTTAGTCTTAATAAGACTTATTTATTTTTTAGATTCCTCAATCAATCTTTTACCTTTTGCTATTGCATCGTCAATATTACCTACTAAGTTAAAAGACGCCTCCGGATAATTATCAACTTCACCGTCCATAATCATATTAAAGCCACGAATTGTTTCTTCAATAGGCACAAGCACACCTTTTAAACCGGTAAATGCTTCTGCAACATGGAAAGGTTGCGATAAGAAACGTTGTACTTTACGAGCACGTTGCACGGTCATTTTATCGTCTTCGCTCAACTCATCCATACCTAGAATTGCAATAATATCTTGTAATTCTTTATAACGTTGTAGAATTAATTTTACTCTATTGGCACAATTATAATGTTCGTCGCCTACAATAGCAGGTGTTAATATTCTTGATGTAGATTCTAATGGATTTACAGCAGGATAAATTCCTAAGTCTGCAATTTTACGGTCTAATACGGTAGTGGCATCTAAGTGTGCGAAAGTAGTAGCCGGTGCCGGGTCGGTAAGGTCATCCGCAGGTACATAAACAGCTTGTACAGATGTAATAGAACCATTTTTTGTACTTGTAATACGCTCTTGCATTAAACCCATTTCGGTAGCCAATGTAGGTTGGTAACCCACGGCAGAAGGCATACGGCCTAATAATGCCGATAACTCAGAACCTGCTTGTGTGAAACGGAAGATATTATCAACAAAGAAAAGAATATCTTTTCCTTTTCCTGTACCATCACCATCTCTAAAATATTCTGCAACTGTAAGACCCGAAAGAGCAACACGAGCACGAGCTCCGGGTGGCTCATTCATTTGTCCAAACACGAATGTAGCCTGACTCTGTTCCAGCTCTTTTAAATCAACTGCACTCAAATCCCATCCGCCTTCTTCCATGCTATGTTTAAACTTGTCGCCGTATTTTACAATACCGGCTTCAATCATTTCACGCATAAGGTCATTACCCTCACGTGTGCGTTCGCCCACACCTGCAAATACTGACTGACCAGAATAAGCCTTAGCAATATTATTAATTAATTCTTGAATTAATACTGTTTTACCCACACCAGCACCACCGAATAACCCGATTTTACCACCTTTTGCATAAGGTTCAATCAAATCGATTACTTTAATACCGGTAAATAAAATTTCGGAAGTAGTACTCAGATTTTCAAATTTTGGTGGTTTACCATGTATTGAACGACCATTTGTTTTATCTATATTTGGTAATCCGTCAATAGCATCACCGGTAACATTAAAGAGCCTGCCGTTAATTTGATTACCTACCGGCATTGTTATTGTTTTACCCGTATCGGTAACAATAGCACCGCGAACCAAGCCTTCAGTTCCGTCCATAGCTACTGCTCTAACACTATCTTCTCCTAAATGCTGTTGAACTTCAAGCACTAATTTATCTCCGTTATCACGAATTATTTCCAATGCATTAAAAAGTTCGGGCAATTTATTATCACCACCGAAATAAACATCCACTACCGGACCAATTATTTGTTTTATTTTACCAACGTTTGGCATAATTATCAATTAAAAAAGTATGTTTCTATGAAATTTTTTGCAAAGGTAATAAAAACACAAAAGTAATTACTAATTATTGCCTAAATAATAGACCACTTTTTAAAAGAAATTTTGAAAAAGCGAAAAATGCAGAAAGAAATTTATCTTTTTTTAACAATTTTGTATCCGAAACACATTTTTAATTACATGTGCTCCATAAAAAGCAATTTATCTTATTGAAATTAATTTTCTTTACTACCCTTAACAGGTACTATATTGTATTTAGATACACTATCTGTAAAATTAAAATACTTATTGCCAATAAAATTTTTGTAAGGGAAACAATCCCAAAGAACAATAATACTATTGGTTGAAAATCGACACCAATCTAATCTTGCAGGCGAATCTAAAATAACAATTGATGCTGTATTTAGCTTTTCGGAACCGGATAATAGCCAAAATTCATACGGTGTACCCCATGTATCTATTAAAGTATCAAGAGGTACATTTTTTGTATTTACAATCAACTTTTTGCCGATATTTTTATACATAAAATTCTTTTCCCAATTGAGTCTATTTGTGTATGTATTGTGAGCAGCATAAACCCTATAACAAAAAGTGGACATTATAAATAGAAATAAAACATTAGTTATTTTTCGGTTATTTATGAGTGGCAAAACATCAACTATTAAAGGTAAAGCGATTATTAGACCTAATGGTAGGTATAAATTTTCAATATAATACTTTGGTGTAATGTAAGTTGGGTAAGATATATTAATGAGCAACAAATAGCCTAATAAGAAAACTAGAAAGAATAGGAGTTCATTTTTTTTCTTATGCTTATAGTATGTAAATATATTTATTATTGAAATGATAGGAATCCAATAATATTTTTTAATACAGTTTTCAAGAAAATACTTATTACTATATATCGTAAAATAATCCGGAAATAACTTAATGAAATTTTTTAATCCTGATAAAGAATGCGTTTCATAATCAGACCTTAGTACCGTACTTTTAAAAACAATTATTATAAAATAGGCTATTAAAATAAAAAGTATTGATTTTCTATCAATAAGCGATTTGGTTTTTAAATTATGCAAAATAAAAAATCCTGATATATATAATAATGCAAAAAGCACCAATGGATGATAAAAAACAAATAAAATACTAACAATAAAAAGTAATATCCAATATATTGGGTTATTTATATATTTTTCATATTTAATTAATGCAGCAAATACAACTATTAGTAAGCATATACCTTGTGGCAATTGTGATGGGGTGTAATAAAAGGTTTCTGTAATAAAAAGTATATTTATTAATAATATAAGTAGTGCAAAATCATATTTTTTTAGTAAAATGCCGGTAAAAAGGTAGCAGCTACTAAAAAACACTATAAACCCTACTGAATAGCTTTTTATTATAGTATTTATATCTAAGCCAAGTTTGGAAGCCAGTAGTGGAAAAGATTGGGCAAATATATCTGTGAAACGGAATAATTCTATTGAATATCCTCCTTTTTTTAATACATAAAAAAGGCAAAATGCACTGTCTGCTAAAATTGTTCGTTCTCTATAAAATAGTAAAGAAAGGACTATCATAAAAAAATAACAAGCAAAACCTATGTAAAACAGTTTTTTATACATTAATTATTTTAATTGTATTTACAAATGCAAAATATTTATTTGTTTAAATACCACAAAAAACGACCTTTTTTTTATTTCTTTGCATTTTAAATAAATAATAACGAATAACATGCTTCCAAAGTATAGTCGTATCCTCTTAAAACTTTCCGGTGAGTCGCTAATGGGTACTCGCAATTATGGCATTGACCCCAAAATGCTTGAACAATATGCTAAAGAAATAAAAACGATTACCGATATTGGTGTGCAAGTAGCAATAGTTATTGGTGGTGGTAATATTTACAGAGGCATGAATGAAGCAGAAACCGGTATAGAAAGGGCTCAAGGCGACTATATGGGCATGCTTGCCACCGTAATTAATGGTATGGCACTGCAAGCAGCACTTGAAAAAGAAGGTGTAAATACACGTTTACAGAGTGCAATTAAAATGGAACAGGTTGCCGAACCATACATTAGGCGTAGGGCAATGCGCCATTTAGAAAAAGGAAGAGTTGTTATTTTCGGTGCAGGTACAGGCAATCCGTATTTTACAACCGACACAGCAGGGTCGCTTAGAGCAATAGAAATAAAATCGGATGTAATTTTAAAAGGTACCAGAGTTGACGGTATTTATTCTGCTGACCCGGAAAAAGACCCCAATGCTATTAGGTATGAATCTTTATCTTTTGATGAGGTAATACGCGGTAATCTTAGAGTTATGGATATGACAGCATTTACATTATGTCAAGAAAATAATTTGCATATTATTGTTTTTAATATGAATGAAGCAGGTAATTTACTTAGTGTTGTTTCGGGTAAAGCAATAGGTACTCTCGTAAGCTAATGAATGGTTTTTAATATTTATTTTTAAACCCAATAATTGCAATTATTGGGTTTATTTATTTTTTAAACCCAATTTAAAGTGCTTATCACTTAGTTTTGCTTTTATGAATTATTTAGGCCATGCATTTCTTTCTTTTGGCGACTCGGAAATAATTACCGGCAATCTTATTGGCGACCATATAAAAGGGAAATTAGCATTGAATAATTTCCCCCAAAGAATTAGTAAAGGAATATTACTTCACCGTAAAATTGATTCTTTTACAGATACCCATACAGCTACTAAAGAAGCATCTAAATATTTTAAAAAAGAATATGGTTTGTATTCAGGTTCTATAATGGATGTTCTATTCGACCACTTTCTAGCAAACGATACTCATTTTTTTGCTACTGAATCGGTTTTACTTGAATTCAGTTTGCAAGTATTTGCTAAAATTGATTTACATACAGCGCATTTACCCGAAACATTTACTCGCTATTTTCCATATATGAAATCGCAAAACTGGCTTTATAATTACCGAACAAGTATTGGAATCCTACAGTCATTAAACGGCTTATCTAAAAGAGCTAAATATATAGCACCTATTGGAATAGCACATCAAATTTTTATGGAAAACTATGATGTTTTAAATAAATATTATTTTGATTTGATTGGCGACTTGATAAAGTTTACAAAAAATGAATTAATAGTTTGAATTACAGTTTTAAGGTTAAAAACTTTGATATAATATTGCACGAAGAAATAAATTATTAAAAATATTGCATAAAAAAATATTTTTACTTATTTCATAAATAGACATTTTTTAAAAATTTATTTTACAGTATGATTCGTTTAGGGTCTTCAAATATATTTATATTTATTTT
>CAIWXG010000225.1 GCA_903916555.1 uncultured Bacteroidota bacterium | reverse complement strand
GTATTATTATTGACTTTGGTAACTCTGCCCAGTTAGCAAATGCTGTAAACAAATTGCTACACGATGAACATTTAAGGAAGAACATAAGCCTAAACAGTTTGCACAAAATAGCTTCCACAGCATGGGAGAATGCTGCTATAGCACACGGAGTATTATTTGAAAAAATAGACAATTCTAAAATCTCTTTACGGTATAATTTACCTGAAATAAATCTCGACCACATAAAAAAAATGACAACAGGTTTCGGGATAATGCAATTTTCTATTATAAACCAACCTGATATAGAATCAGGCTATACACTTGATGATAATGCACGAGCAATGATAGCAATGTGCCAACATTATGAACTTACAAAAAATGATACCGATTTACAATACATTGCAATCTATATAAATTATATAAAACAATGTTTGCATAAAGATGGCTATTTTTTGAATTATATTGACAAACATGAGAGATTTACACCACAAAATGAAACAATAAACCTTGCAGATGCTAATGGAAGGGCAATTTGGGCTTTGGGTTATTTAATTTCTATGAGTGATTTCATGCCAATAGCAATGGCTACCGATGCTGAAGAAACTTTGCAAATTGCATTATTGCATATCCATAACACCTATTCTACTAGGGCAATGGCTTTTATAATTAAGGGGTTGTATTTTCGTAATCTAAAAATAAGATCAGACCATTCTTTGTATTTAATTAAAAAATTGGCTAACCGTTTAGTACAAATGTACCGCCATGAAGCTGAACCGGAATGGCAATGGTTTGAAAGTTATCTTACTTATGCCAATAGTATTTTGCCTGAAGCTTTGTTATGTGCTTGGTTGGCAACCGGTGCAGTAATATATAAAGAGATTGGCAAATCATCTTTTGACTTTCTACTTTCAAAAATATTTACAAAAAATAGCATTAAAGTAATCTCCAACAAAAACTGGTTAAAAAAAGGAGAACAAACTAGTAATGCAGCAATTGGCGGTGAACAACCAATAGACGTAGCATATACAATATTGATGCTCAATAGATTTCATGATGTATATAACGATAAAGAATACAGACATAAAATGGAAATAGCATTTAATTGGTTTTTAGGCAATAATCATCTAAACCGTATAATCTATAACCCATGCACAGGCGGCTGTTACGACGGCTTGGAGGAAAATGATGTAAATCTGAATCAAGGTGCCGAATCAACAGTTAGTTACCTTATTGCAAGGCTTACTATCGAAAAAGCTATGCGAAAACAATTAGTATTAGCACCCGTTAAGCAGAAACAATTAGAATTAATATAGTGAAATAAGAGTTGGCTATGTGTAAATGTTATAAATATTAAATGTAGTTATAGTAAAGAACTACACGTTTATTTATCTATTTTGTATAATGGTGAAAAAATAATAGTTCTAATAATGTTTGTTTGTTATATGCATTTTTGTAATAATATTTAAATATAATAACATAATACAAATGGGAAAACCGGTAATAGTAGAAGTAAACGATATAGCTGAAAATAGTTTCTTAAAAACCCTTTTCGATTTTTTTGAAGGAGTTACTATGCTCACCAAATTTACATTACGGTTTTTCAAACAAGTATTTAAACCACCATTCGAATTTAAAGAAATCGTTAAGCAATCATATATTATCGGCTATCAATCATTTCCATTGATGCCATTACCGGCTTCATAATGGGCTTGGTTATAACAATACAATCGCGGCCTACATTGGTACAGTTCGGGGCAGAATCTTGGTTGCCAGGCATGGTAGCGGTATCTATGATACGCGAAATTGCACCAGTTATAACCGCGCTGATATTCGCAGGTAAGGTGGGGTCGGGGATAGGTGCAGAATTGGCATCTATGAAGGTTACAGAACAGATAGATGCAATGGAGGTTTCGGGTATAAACCCTTTCAAATATCTGGTAGTAACACGCATACTTGCTGCTACCATTACATTACCTATGCTATCTATTATTGCAGATGCCATTTCCTTATATGGGTCTTATATTGGTGTAAACCTGAAAAACGATGTAAGTCTGCGTTTGTTTTTTTTACAAGCATTTCAGTCACTTTCCTTTTCCGATTTGTTGCCTTCGCTTTTAAAAACATTTTTCTTTGGTTTTTCGGTTGGTTTAATAGGGTGCTATAAAGGTTATAATTGCAAAAAAGGTACTGAAGGGGTTGGTATAGCAGCTAATTCATCAGTTGTTTTGGGCTCACTTGCCATTTTTATTATTGATATGATTGCGGTGCAAATGACAAGCCTTTTAAGCTATTGATATGGAAACAAGCATTGTAAAAATAGAACATTTAAATAAATCATTTGGCAATAATATCGTGCTGGCAGATATGAATTTGGTTGTAAACAAAAGTGAAAATCTGGTTGTTTTAGGCAAATCGGGTAGTGGTAAATCGGTACTCATAAAATGTTTGGTAGGATTACTAAAACCTGATGCAGGCAAAATTATTTTATTAGGTCAGGACATAACAGTACTAAATGATGACGAACTGAATTTATTGAGAAAAAGAGTGGGTTTCTTGTTTCAAAGTGCTGCCCTATATGATTCTATGACTGTAAGAGAAAATCTTGAATTTCCTCTACGTGGCGAAAAAACTTTATCTAAAGAAGAAATAGATGCATTGGTTATTGAGGCTTTAAGGAATGTAGGGCTTGAAGATGCCATAAATAAAATGCCTTCTGAGCTTTCCGGTGGGATGCGAAAAAGGGTAGGTTTGGCTCGCACACTTATACTGAAACCGGAAATAATTCTTTATGATGAACCAACTACAGGCTTAGACCCAATTACAGCAAAAGAAATAAGCCATTTGATACTGGAGATACAGAAAAAATATAATGCTGCTTCTATTATCATTACCCACGATGTAGAATGTGCTCGCATAACAGCAAACAGAATGATAATAATAAAGGATGGTAAAACACATATAGAAGGCACTTTTAGAGAACTATCGGAAGATAAAGACGAATGGATACATTCATTTTTTCAATAAAAAATAAAAAAAATATCATGCAAAAAAATACTGGAAGTAAAATAAAATTAGGAATATTTGTATCCGTAAGTTTTGCACTGCTACTTATAGGCATTTATTTTATAGGCGAAAAGCAGCAAATGTTCAGTACTACCTTTCATCTTAGCGGTATTTTTAAAGATATTAGCGGTTTACAGGTTGGGAACAACGTACGATTTTCGGGTATAAATGTGGGTGTAATAAGCGAAATTGAACAAATTACAGATTCCACAGTAAGGGTAGGAATGACGATTAATGAAAAAACACATAAGTTTATTAAAAAGAATTCAAAAGCAATTATAGGGTCTGACGGCTTAATGGGTAACAAAATAGTACTCATATTACCCGGAACTTCCAATTTACCTGCTATTGCAAATAACGATACTATAGCCACAACACAACCCATAAGTATGGATGATATTTTAATAAAAATCAAAGAAACTAGCGACAATGCCGCAAATATAACCGGTAGTCTTTCTATTATAATGGATAATATAAGTGAAGGAAAAGGCACAATAGGTAAATTGTTTTTCGATAGTTCGTTTGCTCAAAATTTAGATGCAACACTTGTAAACATAAAACAAGGAGCAGGTGGCTTTAAACAAAATATGGATGCTGCAAGCCACAATTTCTTTTTAAGAGGTTTTTTAAAAAGAAAGAATAAAAAGGATAAAAAATAGTACTTGTATTATATGTAAATATCCTAAATTTATCTTTATAGAGCTGCAATTTTTAATGCATTTCTTCTTCTAATTTCTTTGTTTCTTTCCTCCATCTTATGGCATAACTGATGTAGAAATTAACATCAAAAACAGCATTTTTGTCCCCTCTGCCATAACCGGCAATAAAACTGGGGGCGAGGTCGTTAAAGGACTTGCCGTTAAGCAGAAATTTAACACGAATCGTCCAACCTGCCGAAAGACATTTTACTAATTGTACGCGTGTACCCATATCTAATTCAAGCCAGGTAGCAATAAAGCTTTTGTCTGGCAGGTTACCTGGGCTGCTACCCCATAGGCTGTCTATTACAGTATAAGAAGCTGCACTTCGTTTTATGTCTGCCATTGCTAAGCGGATTCCAATACACATCATATCCCAGTCGTTAGAGTCATTTTTTATAAGTAAAGAGCGATTCAAACCAAACCTAAAAAAGCTATTATTGGTTTTGTATTTAAGGTCGGTATAATCAACATTCGAACTTCCCCAACCACCTTCAGCAATTATATAGAGGTCTTTATGCAGGTAATAATCTAAGGTGAATTCGTAAGCAGTTTGGTTGGCATATAGGTAATTGTACACCGGATGAAAAATATCTGCTGAGAAGCAAATTTGTTTGCCTCCAAAATCCTTTTTTATTATTTTTTGTTGTGTTGTATCGCTTTTTGTTGTGTCTGTTGTCGTTTGGCAATAGGCTGTGGAAGCAATTAATACAAATAAAAGACTAATAATCAGGGTGAATGTATATTTTAAGATGTTTTGTGTTAACATTATTTGTTACGGAAGTATTAGTAATTAAAAACGAATCAACTATATAATGTGTTGTATGCAAAGAGTCTAAAGTATAAAAGTAAGTATAGCCGCAGGCATTGCTTAAAAATTTTAATTGTCGTTTATAATAAAAAGTAAAAGTATCGGTAAAGCTGCCGATGGTATCGGTAGCAAAAAGCCATTTACAGGAGTCTGCTACCGGTGAAAGTGATATTGTAAAATTTGCTGATTGTTGTAGATAAATTATGTTTTCTAATCCCTTAGTTGATAATGCACCAAAAATAGCAGCATTTAAGCCCGTATCAATGGGTATTGTGCCTGTATCTGTTGTATAATGTATGCTTTCTATGTTTAAACTTGCTATTTTAGGCGTTAAACAAGGTTGCCTCTCTTGGGTGCAGGAATAGGAGAAAATACAAAAGATACTGCAAATTAATAGCAGAAAACAGTTTTTTGGTGTAGCTGAAAAAATTTTATTAATCATCAAGAGTATTAAGTATTTTGTCAATATCTGCAATTATCAGGTCTAATTGTTGTTGCATATTTTTCTTTTCATCACTTTCATCAGGTGCTGCATTTTTTATTTCTCTAGTCCTGTTATTCAGTAGTGCTATCGTTTCGTCTTTAGAAATTAGAATAGAATGTAATTGTTTATTTTCTTCTTTTAATTCTGAATATTTATTTATTAATATATCCAGTTTTGTTTTTAATTTTTCTATCAAATCCATTATTCACGAATTAAGGCGTTTAATTTATTTTTATATTCATCAATAAGTTTTCTCATTAATTGTTCTATTTCTATGTCAGTAAGGGTTCTGTCTTGCAACTGAAAAATATAATTAAGTGCAAAAGATTTTTTGCCTTTACCTAATTTTTCATGTTCAAAGACATCAAATAAATTGTATGATTGTAACTCACTTATTTTTAATTTTTCAGTTATTTCTTGTACTTTTTCATAAGTAATGGCAACATCTAATATAAGTGCCAAATCTCGTTGTACAGCAGGAAATTTAGGAACTTCTTTATATTTTATTTTGTTTTTACTTATAGCATCTATGCAATTATCCCAAATTAATTCGGCATAAAATACTTCTTGTTTAATATCAAATAAATCAAGCCTTTCTTTTTTTATTGGGTATGCTTTAGCTATAATTTTAGTATTCCATTTCCAGATTATTTCTTCATCAGTTTCTACAAAATTAGATTTAGTATTATCTATACCACAATATGCTAATAGGTTATTAATGATACCTTTTAGATAGAAAATAGTTCCTTTTTCCGGTTTCTGATTCCAGTTTAGTGATTTTGTATTACCACTTATCCATACTGCCAAACGAGGGTATTGAATGTATTTTTCTTGTTGTAGGGTATAAATATTACCAAATTCAAATAAGCATAAGTCTTGGCTTTTGCGGTTGCAGTTATAATTGATTACTTCTAAGCCGCCTTCCGTCATAGAAGGTCTCATTACATCTAGCTCGCTGCTTAGGCTGTTAATCATTTTTACTAAATCTGTTCTTTCAGGGTAATATTTGCTGTTGATAATAGAATTAGTAACAATTTCCTGCATACCCATACCGCAAAGTAATTCAGATAGTTTTTCTCTAATCGCCCTGTCGCTTAAAGGTGTCTTTAATAAAGAGATATTAAGCCTGTCGGGAATTATTATATTATCTAAGCCATCTATTCTTAGTATTTCTTCTACTATATCTGCGGGTTGGCTTACATCGGGCTTATTACCGGGTACTGAAACGACTAAGTAATCAATTGTGTTTTCAATTATTATAAAGCCAAGGGCTGTTAATATTTGATGAATATCTGTAATGGAGTAGTCTTTACCACTTAAATTGCGAATATAGTTATAGGATACATTTACAATAGTTGCATTAAGATTTTGTGGGAAAACATCTACTGTTTTAGATGCTATTGTACCACCTGCAATCTCCATAATTAAATGTGCTGCACGCCAAAGTGCAGGTATTACCTGATTTATATCCACACCTTTTTCAAAATGTTGGGCAGCATCGGTACGTAAATCATGATATAGCGATGTTTTGCGAATATGCATAGGGTCGAAATAGGCACTTTCTAAAAATATATTAGTGGTTTGGTCATTAATACCGGAGTTTAAGCCTCCAAATACACCGCCTAATGCCATGGCACTATTTTCGTTGCTTATAACAATATCTGTTGGTTTTAATTTACGAATCTTTTTATCTAATCCCTCAAATGGAGTCTCATTAGGTAAGAATTGTACTTTTATTTTATTTCCTAAAATAGCATTTGCATCAAAAGCATGTAATGGTTGCCCATATTCATTTAGAACATAGTTAGTAATGTCAACTATGTTATTAATGCTTCTAATACCAATTGTATTTAATTTTTGTTGTAACCATTCAGGAGATGCATCTATTTTTACATTATTTATGCTTAATCCGGCATATCTTTTGCAAGCCTCAGGTTCTAAAATGTTTACATCAATGGGTGCTTCCGTATTTGTATTTTCAATAGTTACCTTTGGTAATACTACCTCCTGTTTTTCGCCTTTGTGAAAGCTTAGGTAGGCACAAACATCTTTTGCAACACCAATATGGCTATTAGCATCGCTGCGATTGGGTGTTAAACCAATATGTATAGCATAGTCTGTTTGCGGTATTTTGTAATATTCTTTTGCCGGTATGCCAATAACTGCATTTGCAGGCAAAACTATTATTCCTGCATGGCTATTGCCAAGTCCTATTTCATCTTCGGCACAAAGCATACCTGCACTTTCTTCGCCACGTATTTTTGCTTTTTTTATTTGGAAAGATTCACCTTTAAGTGGGTGAACGGTAGTACCTACTGTGGCAACAACTACTTTTTGTCCTGCTGCAACATTTGGTGCACCACAAACAATATTTAATATTTCGGTATCGCCAATAGTAACGGTTGTAACACTTAATTTATCGGCATTAGGGTGTTTGCTGCAAGTTAATATTTCGCCTATAATCAAACCTTCAAGCCCGCCCTTTACAGCTTCAACCGGTTCTATGGCTTCAACTTCAAGCCCTATGGATGTTAGTATATTACTTAAATCGTTTACAGGTATAGTTACAGGCAAATAGTTTAATAACCATTGATACGAAATAATCATTTATCAGCTAATTTTGAGCAAATATAAACCCATATTCTCTTAAATAGTCAGATTAGATAATTATAAGCTTAAAGTTTGTATTTTGAGTCTATTTTTTGGGAGAAAAAGAGTGTAAGGGGGAGCGTTTTTTTTGAGTGGCTTACAAAATACTCAGTTATAAATTCAATAAATTTACATTCCAATAATTATCATTATAAATAGACCTAACAATAGCACATTTGTTACAAACAAATGAGAACGAGTGCAGTGTAATAAAATTAAAATTAAGTATTATATTTCTATACCTGTACTTAATATTTCAGCTACAAATGGGTCTTTATCTATCCGTTTAGTACTAGTTTGTTGCAGGTCAAAGTGCATCTCTTGCGTACAATAAACAGTTTTAATTTATAAAGTTTGTATAATTAAAACATTTATTTAGACAATGCTATCTCTAATACTTTACTCACTTCTGTTACGTAATGGAAGGTTAAGCCGGTAATATATTCTTTATTTATTTCTTCTACATCTTTCTCATTTTGCTTACACATTATAATCTCTTTAATGCCGGCGCGCTTTGCAGCCAATATTTTTTCTTTAATACCACCTACAGGCAGTACTTGTCCGCGTAGGGTTATTTCGCCTGTCATTGCAAAATAAGGTTTTACTTTCCTGCCTGTAAAAGCAGAAGCCAGTGAGGTAAGCATAGTAATACCTGCACTGGGGCCGTCTTTGGGCACTGCACCTTCCGGCACATGTACATGTAGGTTCGTTTCTTCAAATCTTTCAATTGCAATATCATATTCGGCAGCATGTGCTCTTAAATAAGATAAAGCAGTTGAGATACTTTCCTTCATTACATTGCCTAAATTGCCGGTAAGTGTTAATGTACCTTTGCCTTTAGATAAGGAGGTCTCAACAAAAAGAATATCTCCACCTGCTTGTGTCCATGCCAAGCCAACAACAACACCAGGTATATGTGTTTTTGTGTATATATCGTTAGAGAAACGAGGCTTTCCCAAAATTTCTTCTACCTGTGTAAGCGTAACTTTAGGGCTTACTTTCTCGTTTAGGGCTATTTTTTTAGCTACATTCCGCATCATAGAAGCTATCATGCGGTCTAATTCTCTAACGCCACTTTCACGGGTATATTCTTGTATTATTTTTACGATTACTTTATCAGAAAAACGCAATGGAATCTTTTTCATACCATGCATTTCTTTTTGTTTAGCTATTAAATGTCGTTTAGCTATTTCTGTTTTTTCTTCGGTAGAGTAGCCGGATAGTTGTATTATTTCCAAGCGATCTCGCAAGGCAGGTTGTATATCGCTTAAGCTATTGGCTGTGGCTATAAAAAATACTTTAGAAAGGTCAAACTCAAGTTCTAAATAATTGTCGTAGAATGAATTATTTTGTTCGGGGTCTAAAATCTCTAATAAAGCAGAACTTGGGTCGCCACGAAAATCTTTTCCTATTTTGTCTATTTCGTCTAAAATAAAAACAGGATTTGAAGATTTTATTTTTCTTAAAGACTGTATTATTCTACCCGGCATAGCACCTATATAGGTTTTACGATGTCCTCTTAATTCACTTTCATCGTGCAAGCCACCCAAACTTAATCTTACATATTTGCGATTTATAGAATTGGCAATGCTTTTGCCTAATGAGGTTTTACCAATACCGGGCGGGCCAACAAAGCATAAAATTGGCGACTTCATATCGCCTTTAAGCTTTATAACTGCCAGATATTCTATTATACGTTCTTTAATTTTTTCCATTCCATAATGGTCATCATCCAAAACTTTTTGAGCATGTTTAAGGTCATAATTATCGTTAGTGTATTCTCCCCAAGGCAGGTCTAACACTAAATCGAGGTGATTATATATAATAGAATAATCGGGAGTGCTGGGATGCATCCGCTCTAATTTTTCTATATTTTTTTTAAATAAATATTTTGCAGCATCGGTCCATTTCATTTCCTCTGCACGTTTTTGCAAGTCTTTTATTTCTCTATCGTTAGAATCTCCGCCAAGTTCTTCTTTAATAGATTTAAGTTGTTGTTGCAAAAAATATTCACGCTGCTGCTTGTCTATATCTGTACGGGTTTTATTACTTATTTCATTTTTAAGCTGCACCAACTGCAACTCAGATTGTAATAATTGTAATAATTTTTCCGCACGATTATATATATTGTTTTCTTCGAGCAATGCCTGTTTATCTGCTAATTTAGATGACAGGTTGGAAGCAACAAAATGCATTAAGAAACTCTGCTGCTCTATATTGCGTAATATGATACTAGCCTCATTAGGTATGTTAGGCGACTGAATCGTGATTTTCTCGGAGTAGTCTTTAATATTAGATATTAATGCATCGAACGATTCATCTTTTTGTGGATAAATATCTTCGAGGTAGCTTATTTTTGCAGTATAAAAAGGGTCTGTTTGTGTAAATTCATCAATTTGGAAACGCATACGGCCCATTATAAAAATGGTTATGTTGCCGTCGGGCATTTTTATTTGTTTAACAATTTTAGCTAAAGTACCTATTTTATAAATATCATCCGGATTGGGGTCTTCGTTATTACTGTCTTTTTGAGCTACTACACCTAACCATTTAGAATTTTTTTGAGCATCGGCAATAGCTTTTACCGATTTATCACGAGCTACTGTAATTGGTAAAACAACATTTGGGAATAAAACGGTATTACGTAATGCTATTATTGGTAATTCTGTTGGCAGCGAACTACGTTCTTGTTCATCCATTTCATCTTCGCCTAATGGTACGATAGGCATAAATTCCATTTCTTGTTCACTCTGGTTTAGAAACATTTCTAACATTGATTTATTTTCGGACATTCTGACAAAGTTACCTACAATTTTGCAAAATAATGCAGCAATGATACCTAACAATATTAGTGCCAAAGAAAAAACTCTGTAATTTTAACATGCCAAAATTAATTTTTAATGAAAATTTTGCAGCAATTGAATATAATATTCAATAAAGAGACATTTATAATCTATTATTTATAATTAATAAATGATTGTTTTATTCTTGCCATAAGAAAGGAAATAAGATAATACCTAAGGCTATTACTAATAAATCTATTAAGATAAGCACCATAGCCAGACTCCACCAACCGGTAACATATACTGGTCCTAAGGAGCTTACTGCTAATTTGCTTAGTATCATTAATACTGGTGTTACCAAGGGGAAACCAAGTATAGCCATTAGGGCAGAATTTTGATTGGCACGGGCAGCTATAGCACTTAAAAAAGTAAAAACTGCCGATAAACTAATACTGCCTGTTAAAGTAATAAGTATAAATACAATGGTTTGATATACCGGCCAACCTAGCATTACAGAAAAGAGCAATAGACTTAATAGGCTCATAATGCACATAAGTACCGTACTATATACAATTTTAGCTATAAGAAAGATTACAGGGTTTACTAAAGTATAATAGTACCTAAATCTATTGGCATGTTCTTGTAAAAAGCTTTTAGCTACAGAATTTACTGCAGTAAACAATTGAGTAATCCAAAACAAAGCATTCCATACTTTTGCTTCCGGTTGTCCTGTCATCATATATATAACAAAAACAGTAGAGCCTACATATAAAAGTACACCAAATAAGGTATGTTTTTGCCTCCATTCCATTAAGAGGTCTTTTTTTATTAATGACAATAGGGGAGAGTTATGCATGATGAAACAAAGATAGTATTTTAGAAAAAAAAATTCAAAAAAAAGTTTGTGTAGTACGAAAATGGTATTATCTTTGCACTCCCAAAAGTTCTTTAAACAATGCGGAAGTAGCTCAGTTGGTAGAGCACGACCTTGCCAAGGTCGGGGTCGCGGGTTCGAGTCTCGTCTTCCGCTCAAAAGATTCCAAGCCTTTTGGTTTGGAATTTTTTTTGAGCAATAAGAGTAACTAAACACACTCTTAGTCTGCAATGCCCTGGTGGCGGAATTGGTAGACGCGCAGGACTTAAAATCCTGTTTGCAGTAATGCGAGTACGGGTTCAATTCCCGTCTGGGGCACTTAGTTAAAACCCGCTCTCAGAGCGGGTTTTGCTTTACACCCAAACAGGAAGTTCGAACTCAACACATCTTTAAGCTAATTTTTTTACTTTTAAGTCTATTATTATCACAATTTACTACAATATTTAAGTCCAATCATCGTTAGTTATAAGAATCCCCCTCAATTCAATATAAATGCGACAGCTAAGCTTTGCAGTTCTGAACATTTGTATGTGGTTTTTATTTTGCTGTAACCAGCCGAAAGCCAAAATAAAAAACAGCCTGATGGAAATGAACCTGAAAGGCAATGTACATATCATCACAGAATACAGCTATACCTACACAGGGACAGATAGTTTTTTATCAGAAAGAATCATTTTCTCCTTTGATAGTGCTGGGTATCTAAACATGAAAGATTGGTATTATAACGATTTTAATAACAAAGACAGCACCCATGAAATATATACCTATAAATATGATCATTCAGGTAACCTTGTGGAAGATAGTGCCTATCAAACTTACGAGTGCAACTATATAATCCGTAAGGATTATTACAATTTTGATAGCCTTGGCACCTTAACCGAATATCGTACGAATGTTAATGGATATCTTTGGAAAATTATGTACACATACAAATACAATGATAAAAAAAATGCAGTAGAAAAAACAGAGAAAGATACGCGTAATTCTTATACTTTGCTATATGTATACGGATATAATGAACAGGGGAATATTACAATTGAATGTAAATACCTCACCTCTGATGATAAAAGATACAAGAATAAATTTATGTGGCAGAGACGGTTCGGATACGATAGTTGCCGAAATATAATATATAAAAAGGAATATTTTACTGACAGCACGAAATGTATTCATTATATCTACAAATACAAGTTTGATAATTCAAGGAACTGGGTAAAAAAAACAACTTATGATCCAGATAGTATTTCGTCTGTAACTGTTCGTTTGATCGAATATTTTTAGATGATTGGGTTTCCTGCGATAGTTTTTAAATCATCCTTTTGATACGGTTTTTTTCAGGCTTACGATATGTGTTATAAGAGCAATTTTTTGAAAGGGTAGATTTTATAATAGAAATCTCTTATTTGGTTCGAAGTTTTGTCCGTCTGGGGCACACTTATAGAGCGAAAGAAACAAAGCTAATTGCTATGTAACTTTCGCTCCTTTATATTTGTATTTGTCCATATCCTGATTCACCTGTCGTTGTTTTTCATGTTGTTTACTACAGACCAACGTTCGCGGAATGACGGACTCTATTGTGCAGAAGGTGTGCTATGCAAAACCATGGGTATCAAGTGAATCAATGGTTCAGACTATTCCTTAACCACCCTTCTACTCACCCTCATACCCGTTTCCGGCTCTAAGATTTCAACTATATACAAACCTTTACTTAAACCAATAATATCAATTATTTCTTTATTGCTTGTCATCCTGAGCTTGTCGTTTGTCATCCTGAGCTTGTCGAAGGACTGTCCAACCATATTATAAATCCTCACCTCACAGCCCATAGCACCCTCAATAGTAAAATTATCTTTTGCAGGGTTGGGATAGATATGCAAAAACTGCTCATTTAGTTTGTTGATGCCTACATCTGCTACCGTTACTACAACGGTATCGTAGGTTATAGTACCGCACAAATCCATAGCAACAATATAGGTGGTAGTACCCGCAGGGTGTACCAAAATACGCCCACCGCTATCTATGGGGGTAGGCTCACCAAGTATGTACCATAAGCAGGGCATACCCTCGCCATTACTGTCTATACCTATATAGGTGCTATCTCCGGCATGTATAGTCGTATCTCTACCTGCATAAGCAGGTGTGCCGGTGGCTATTACGCTTACATCATCTAAAATATAATAGGCGATATTATACCCAGGGTGAATATATGGTATATGGGTAGTTCCTCCAGTATCAAAAAAATTGCCAATTGTAATAAATGTTTCTGTACCATTGGCTATAAAACTACCTTGCACCTTAGTCCAATTAGTAGTATCAAAAACAACAGGCGTATCTACAATTTGAGGATGGTACTCAGTTTGGTAATAACTACATCTTAAACCGGTAGAATCAATAGAACCATTATCAAGATATGCGCCAAAATGATTAACAGCATATCCTGTATGCTGCCCGAGAACAACATAAAAGGTAACGCAATAGCTTTGACCTACTATTAATGGATGGTACAAACGACCTTGCAAATAATCTATAATATGACTGCTGAATCCATAATCATAATACATCATCATACCAATCATTCCATTCCCTGTTCGGCAATAATGATTAAACCAACCACTGTTAGGTACATGTCCACTACCAGTACCGCATGTATTAACATATTCTGGCAAACAACTGGCAGTACCCAAAGCGGTTGAACTTGTATCAATACCACTCCAATTATTTGCATAAGAAACCTCATCTGTAGAATTTGGACATAAACTATAATTTTCAAAACTTGGATTTTTTACCAAATTAACTTGTGAATATGTTTTTGAAAATATACAAACCAATATTATTATTATAATTATTTTCATTCCATTGCAAATTTAAGTATGAATGTTTTGCCGTTACCATCATTGATGTGTAATAAATAATTGCCCAATTGGCTATTTATCTTGCACAATATAGCTAATTTATTTATAAATTGTATATTTTGTTTAAAAATTATTTTTACAGGTCGTTTCTTTATCTGTAAGTATTTTATTTGAAATGCAATGCATCTGAATTGAAACGAATTTTATTTAATAATTGTTTTACTTTTACAATTCAATATGGAAGAAATAAACCACAAAAAAAAGCGAAGTATCTTTTATAGATTTATATTAAAACCTATCTTATTTCTGTTCCTGTCTTCTTTGTTATATACACTATTTTGTAGGTTTATATTACCACCTATTACCATTACACAAATAGCTGATGTAGTAGGTGGCTATGGACTAAAAAGAGACTATGTAAGCAATAAAAATATTGGTAGAAATATAAAATTGGCGGCATTGGCAAGCGAAGACCAACGCTTTGCAGAACATGGTGGTTTCGACTGGGTGTCGATAGACAAAAGTATGAATGGTAAAAAAAAGAAAAAAAGAGAACGGGGAGCCGGAGCAAGCACTATAAGCCAGCAAACAGCAAAAAACGTTTTTTTATGGCAGGGTAGTGGTATTACAAGATATATAAGGAAAGTACCCGAGTTTTATTTTACCAAACTAATAGAATGGACATGGGGTAAAAAGAGGATACT
This sequence comes from uncultured Bacteroidota bacterium, assembly GCA_903916555.1. Classification (GTDB taxonomy): domain Bacteria; phylum Bacteroidota; class Bacteroidia; order Chitinophagales; family Chitinophagaceae; genus CAIYTT01. The sequence goes on along the minus strand of CAIWXG010000225.1, from coordinate 6,713 downwards.
GGAGGTTTATCTTAATGTTATAGAAATGGGGCCCGGTATTTATGGTGTAGAAGCGGCATCGCAAAGCTATTTTCATAAACATGCTAAAGACCTTAGCAGGCAAGAGGCTGCCATGATAATAGCTTGTTTGCCTAACCCTAAACGGTTCACCGTACGGCCGCTAAGCCATAGAGTGAGCTGGCGATACCCGCAAATTTTAGAACAAATGAATAATCTGGAAGGGGATGAAGATATTGAAGCTATTATAAAGTAATAATTTTACATAATTAAAGATAAAAAACACAAATGTAATTTCATGCATATAAACAAATTAATTCTAGTATTTTCAGTTCTATTCTTATTGTCGTGCAACAATAACACGGTACAAAAAAAACAAGTATCATCTAAAAACTTAGATACCCTACTTGAAAACTATTGGCAAGAACGGATGCAATTGTTTCCGATAGAGGCAACAGGATATGGAGATAATAGATATAATGATAAAATGACGATTACTATTTCTGAACAATTTAGAGATAGTTTGGGCAGGTTTTATGCAAAGTATCTATCTGAAATAAATGAAATTGATAGTTCTAAACTGAATAAAAATGACCTTACGAGCTATCGTTTATTTAAATATGAAATGAATACAAGCATTGAAGGGCTTCAATTCCCTTCTCATTATATGCCCATAAATCAGTTTTGGGCATTTACGTTAGATATGCCGCAATTAGGCTCCGGTACTGGTAATCAGCCTTTTAAAACGGTTGAAGACTACCATAATTGGATAAAAAGAATGTCTGTTTTTCCGCAATGGGTAGATACTGCAATTTATAATATGCGTAAAGGGATAGCAGCAGGTTGGGTATTACCAAAATCGTTAGTACTAAAAATGTTACCCCAAATAAAGAATGTAATAGTTACAAATGCTAACACAAGCATCTTTTATGGTCCTATAAAATTAATGCCCGAAACGTTTACAAAAGAAGATAAAGAAAAATTAAATACGGCTTATTGTAGTGCTATCGACAGTATTGTAAATCCGTCTTATACAAAACTGTATCAGTTTCTACAAAATGAATACTTACCCAAAGCAAGGGCTACAAGCGGTTTAGGCGACCTACCCAATGGAAAAGAATATTATACATATTGTATTCGTTTATGGACAACAACAAACCTTAGTCCCGACAGCATTTATGAGATAGGTAAAAGCGAAGTAGCAAGAATAGAAGCAGAAATGAATAAAGTAAAAGAACAAGTTGGCTATAAAGGCGATTTATTGTCCTTCTTTAAATACTTAGACGGCAATAAAAAACTATGTCCGTTTACAACACCCCAACAAATTATAGATAGTTTTTGGGGAATAAAAAAACAAGAAGAACCCTTGTTGAAAAAATTATTTAATGACACACCTAAAACTAAATTTACCATTCGCCAAACAGAAGCATTTAGGGCTGCAAGTGCAAGTGCCGAATACAATCAAGGGTCGGAAGATGGAAGCAGACCGGGTATTTTTTATGTACCTGTATTAGATGCAAAAAAATACAGTGCCGTAGAAATGACCACACTTTTTCTTCATGAAGCAATACCCGGTCATCACTATCAGGTATCTTTACAACAAGAAAATAAGGCATTGCCCAAATTCAGACGGTTTTTATGGTATGGTGCTTATGGCGAAGGCTGGGCACACTACAGCGAAACATTAGGCAATGATATGGGCTTGTATAAAGACCCTTATCAATATTTTGGACATTTAAGTGATGGTATTTTACGAGCAGTACGCTTAGTAGTTGACGTAAGCATACATTACAAAGGTATGAGCAGAGAAGAAGCAATAAAATATATGATGGCACACGAATTGATTAGCGAGCAAGATGCCACAGCAGAAATTGAGCGTTATATGGCAATACCCGGGCAGGCATTGTGTTATAAAATAGGGCAAATGGCAATTACTGCTGAACGTAAAAAATATGAAAAGCAATTAGGAGATAAGTTTAACATTGCTTCTTTTCATACAGAGGTATTAAAAGATGGCTGTGTGCCCTTAAATGTATTAAGCGAAAAAATGCTTGATTGGTCAAAAAAATAGGGGAGAGATAGCTAGGAATTTTATCAATACTCAATGCAATTTTGAATTATATTTGCACTGCTTTTGTTTGAATCAATAAATTGTTTAGTTTTAGGTTTTTAAATTGCTAATTATTATATGAGATATTTACTTATTACTTTGTCATTAGTGGTTATTTTTGCCTCTTGTACACAAACTCCGGCAACACCGTCTCCTGATAAAGAAAGTATATTACGTACCGGGAAATGGAAACTTTTGAGCGGGAATGTTACCATGCGTGTAGCAGGTGGGTCGCATGATACCACTATGGATTATATACAATTTATACCTACCTGCCATACCGATGATTATATCATTTTTGACTCCACAAACCATGGAGCTGTTTATAGCGGTGCTACAAAATGTACCGTTGCCGATGCAGATTCAATTAGTTTTATCTGGCGCCTATTGAATAATGATAACAATATGGATATTTTAAATGTATTTAATTTCTTTTATAATGTCCATGATTCTATTGATGCAAATAATTTTACGGTTGACGCTGTAACGTTAGATACATCTTGGACTTGTTATTATGTAAGCAGAATACCCGGAGCCAATCAAGTTTATTATTCAGGTATCAATATATATAATGGTACAATTACTAATTTCAGTAAAACTGCTTTTACGTATAGTTTTAAGTATATTAGTGATTATCCCGATACAAATTATCATCATACAGGTACTGTGGTTGGTTCAACAATAGACCCAAGCCCTATTTATAGAGCCGATACGTTTACATATGCTTTTACGTTTACGAATTTTTAAGTAAAAGAAAGACTACCTGATATACAATACTATTTTTGTAAATACTATTTTTGATATATACTATTTTTATTGGGTAGTTCGGAATAAGAATCTGAACTACCTTTAAATTTTAATTATTCTATGATACAAGTAACATTACCCGATGGCACAATAAGAGAATATGAAGCAGGAATCACTTCGGCTTCTATTGCACAATCCATAAGCGAAGGGCTTGCACGTAAAGTATTGGCAGCAGAAGTAAATGGTGAAATATGGGATACAGCTCGCCCAATAAATACTAATATTAGCCTTAAATTATTAACTTGGGATGCACAGGGTGCAAAATCTACATTTTGGCATTCATCTGCACACTTAATGGCTGAGGCATTAGAAGCACTTTTTCCGGGTGTAAAATTAGGTATTGGCCCACCAATAGAAAACGGTTTTTATTACGATATTGACTTAGGTGAGCGTAACATTACCGAAGACGACCTGAAAAAGCTGGAAGACAAGATGAAAGAACTTGCCAAAAATAACAGCATTTATAAAAGAGAAGATGTAACAAAAGAAAATGCGATTGCTTATTTTACCGATAAGGCAGACCCTTATAAATTAGAATTATTAGAAGGGCTTACAGACGGCAGTATTACATTTTATACACAAGGTAATTTCACCGATTTGTGTCGCGGGCCACACATACCCCATACCGGCTTTATTAAAGCAGTAAAACTTACCAGCATAGCAGGCGCTTACTGGCGTGGAAATGAAAAGAATAAAATGCTTACCCGTATCTACGGCATCACTTTTCCGCAACAAAAGGAATTAGATGAGTATCTGGCATTATTAGAAGAAGCTAAAAAACGTGACCATCGCAAATTAGGTAAGGAGCTGGAACTATTTACTTTTTCGGAAAAAGTAGGTAGTGGTTTACCGTTATGGTTACCAAAAGGGGCTATGTTACGCGAACGCTTGCAACAGTTTTTGCAAAAAGCCCAATTAGAAATGGGGTACTTACCGGTAATTACACCACATATAGGCAGCAAACAACTATATGTAACATCCGGACATTGGGATAAATATGGTAAAGATAGTTTCCGCCCTATAACTACTCCGCAAGAGGGCGAAGAATTTATGCTAAAACCAATGAACTGCCCCCACCATTGCGAAATATATAAATCATCGCCACGTTCGTATAAAGATTTACCTGTTCGTTTTGCAGAATTCGGTACTGTTTACCGTTATGAGCAATCGGGAGAATTACATGGTTTAACCCGTGTAAGAGGATTTACACAAGACGATGCACACTTGTTTTGCAGACCGGAGCAAGTAAAAGATGAATTTAAAAAAGTAATAGACTTAGTACTCTATGTATTTGAATCTCTTGGGTTTACAGAATATACCGCACAAGTATCTTTAAGGGATAAAGAAGATAGAAGTAAATATATAGGTAGTGAAGAAAACTGGTTGAGTGCAGAAAGAGCAATACAAGAAGCGGCTGACGAAAAAGGACTGAAAACAGTTGTTGAATATGGAGAAGCTGCATTTTATGGACCCAAACTTGACTTTATGGTACGCGATGCTATAGGTAGAAAATGGCAATTAGGTACTATACAAGTTGACTATAATCTACCTGAACGTTTCGAACTGGAATATGTGGACAGTGATAATACACGTAAACGCCCTGTAATGATACATCGTGCTCCATTTGGTTCTATGGAACGTTTTATTGCGGTATTAATAGAGCATTGTGCCGGTAATTTACCATTATGGCTAGCACCATTGCAAGTAAAAGTATTGCCTATCAGCGATAAATTTAGTGATTATGCACATGCAGTTAAAGATACACTTGCAGCCAACGGCATTAGAGCCGAAGTGGATGACCGAAGTGAAAAAATAGGTAGAAAAATTAGAGATACAGAGCTTATGAAAACACCGTTCATGCTTATTACCGGTGATAAAGAAATGACTGAAAATTTGGTTTCAGTTCGTGTACATGGTCAGGGCGATAAAGGTGCAGTAACTTTAGATGTATTTATGGAAGAGGTTAACAGCATAGTAAGGGAACAAGTGAAAGGGAAGTGGAGATAAGGTTTTGTATAATAAATATTTTATTGTATGTTGTACCAATAGTATTAGTTATGATTTCAAAAGTAAGTATAAATAATTTCAAAAAATTAAAGAATATTACTTTTACATTGTCTGATTCAGTAGTTATTATTGGACCAAATAATGCAGGTAAATCAACAATTTTTCAAGCTTTATGTTTATGGGAAATCGGTGTAACTAAATTTTTAGAGTATTATCAAAAAAAGGATCTAAATACAAATGGGACTGCAACAATTAATCGAAAAGATTTAGTAAACAGCCCAATTGCAGATGCTAGATTTTTATGGAATAACAGAATAGTATCTGAAAATAATAATGGCAAAACAAATCATATAAAGTTAGAAGTAGAGTTAGAGGGTGAAACCGATGGAGAGCTATGGAATAGTAAAGCAGAATTTGAATTTTCTAATGCCGAATCATTTTCTTGTAAAGTTATTGGAGATATTAAACAAATACAAAAATTTTACAATACAGACAAAGGTGTTCATTTTGGGTTTTTACAGCCTATGTCGGGTATTTCAACAAATGAAGATAAATTAACACAAGGCTCAATAGATAGGAAATTAGGAGAAGGTAAGACTGCTGAGGTACTAAGAAATATATGTTATGAAATTTTATATCCTGATACACCACATCCAATTGGATATGATAATGAAAAGAATTGGACAAAATTAACTAAGGGAATTAAAGCAATGTTTGGTGCACAATTGCAAAAACCTGAGTTTATTAAATCTACAGGCATAATACAATTAGAATATTTAGAAGATAATGTAAAATATGATATTTCTTCAGCAGGGCGTGGATTTCAGCAAACATTATTATTATTAGCATATATGTATGCAAATCCAAATACTATTTTGCTTTTAGACGAACCCGATGCTCATCTTGAAGTTATTAGACAAAGAGAGTCATTTCAGCTACTAAATAAAATTGCTTCAGAAATGAATAGTCAAATTATAATTGCTTCTCATTCAGAAGTAGTTTTAGATGAAGCAGCTGAAGCATCAAAAGTGATTGCATTGATTGAGAATCAGGTTCATGAAATAAATGCAGCAGATTCACCTCAGAAACTAAAATATATTAAAAAAGTATTGACCGAAATCGGATGGGAAAAATACTATTTAGCAAGGATAAAAAACCATATATTATATCTTGAAGGTACAACAGATTTAGAAATGTTGAAAAGTTTTGCACTTAAATTAAACCATCCGGTTGAACAATACCTAAAGTATGCAAATGTACAATATACATCAGATAATGTTCCTGGTACTGCAATAAATAATTATGTTTCATTAAAAGAAATCTTTCCTCAATTAAAGGGTTTAGCTTTATTTGATAATTTGCCTAATCTCCAAATAAATCCTAAATTAAATATAATTTGTTGGTCAAAAAGAGAATTAGAGAATTATTTTTCTTTGCCTAACATACTATTGAAACATGCAAAATTATTAAGTTTTCAATTTTCTAAAATAGGTAAAGAACAATGTATAGATTTTATGCAACAATCTATCATTGAAGTAACTCCTCCAATTTATCTACATGATTTAAAAAATGATTGGTGGAGCAAAACAAAGTTATCAGATGAATGGTTAGACATAATTTTTGAACAATTTTATAAAAAAATAAATATACCAAAAGACTTTTATAAGCGTAATTATTATCAATTAATAAGTTTAATGGATGTTGAAGATATTTCCATTGAAATTAGTGAGAAATTAGATGCGATATATGAACTAATTATGCCTGAAAATTAAACTATGATAATAAATTTTAT
>CAIWXG010000224.1 GCA_903916555.1 uncultured Bacteroidota bacterium | reverse complement strand
GAAAAAGTGCATTATAATTTATTGTTTTGCAATAAAATCTAATGCACTTTTTTATATTGTATTATATAAATGTGAAATTATTTCCATTCTTTACTAGCAAACATGCTACTTACAACAAGGTCTTTGCTACCTGCGGTATATTTATAAAAACCTTCGCCCGATTTAGCACCCATACAACCTGCTTGCACCATATTAACTAAAAGTGTAGCAGGAGCATATTTCTGATTGCCAAAACCATGATATAATACATTCATAATTGACAGGCAAGTATCTAAACCTATAAAGTCAGCTAATTGTAATGGGCCCATTGGGTGTGCCATACCTAATTTCATAATCGTGTCTATTTCTGCAACACCTGCCACGCCTTCTTGTAATGCAATAATTGCTTCATTAATCATTGGCATTAAAATACGGTTTGCTATAAAGCCCGGATAATCATTAGCTACGCAAGGTACTTTACCTAATTTTTCTGATAATTGATAAACCAATTGTGTTACGGCAGCCTCGGTAGCATAACCATTAATTACTTCAACTAATTTCATTACAGGTACGGGGTTCATAAAATGCATACCTATTACTTTGTTTGCACGTTTTGTAACCGAACCTATTTTAGTAATAGATATTGATGAAGTGTTAGAAGCAAGAATACAATGCGGAGGGCAATGTTGGTCTAACTGACGGAAAATATTTAGTTTTAAGTCAATGTTTTCGGTAGCCGCTTCTACAACAAAATCTGCATTTTTTACAGCTTCTGCCATATCGGTATAAGTAGTAATATTACCTAATGCAGTATTTTTTGCATCTTCAGTAAGCCCACCTTTTGCAACCTGTCTGTCCATATTTTTACCTATGGTTGCCATTGCTTTGTCTAATGCTACTTGATTAATATCCATCATGTGCACTGTAAAACCATTTTGTGCGAATACATGGCAAATGCCATTGCCCATAGTACCCGAACCAATAACAGTAATTATTTTTAAATCCTGAATCATAAAATTGCATTTAAATTTGCGTGCACAAATGTAATCGTTCAAAAAGCAAAAGACAAACCTTTAAAGAAGCATAATCAAGATTTAATGAAAAAATTACAATAAAATAAATATTATGTAAATAAATTTCTTTAATAGTAGTATCAAAAAAACAAGAAAATAAACAGGTTAAAGTACGAACTTTCAGTGATTAGCGTTTTTTTAACGCTTATTAAAGTACATTTGTTATTGTTGATTAAGTAATACATATATGCTACAATTCATGAAGAATAAAATATTGATACCACTTATAATTATAGGTGGACTTATAGCTTTTTTTTCTTTTAAATATAAGGGAAAATCTATACAAACAAAAGAGGACAAGCGTCAGTTAGTTATAGAAGCTGTTATGAAAGCAGTTGAAGGAGCTCATTTTTCGCCAAGAACAATAGATGATGAGTTTTCATCTCGTGTATATCAAAAGGCAATCAGTCAGTTTGATTTAGATAAACTTTATTTTACTAAGAAAGACATTACTAAATTAAAAACTTACGAGTTTAAAATTGATGATGAAATAAAACAAAGTTCCATAGAGTTTTTTGATAGCTTAGATGCTATTTATCTTAGGGATGTAACTATTGCAGAGAAATTTTATACTAAAATACTTAGTGAACCATTCTCTTTTAAAACAAACGAAAAATTACAGTTAAATGCAGATAAAGAAGAATTTGCTACCAATGAGGAGGAACTAATGGATAGATGGCGTGAGCATCTTAAATACAGAGTTTTGAGTAAATATATAGATTTGAAAAATGAACAAGATAAAAAGAAAGAAAATAAAGACTCTGTAAATGCAGTAATGAAAACAGATTTACAACTGGAAGAGCAGGCACGTGAAGATGTTAAAAAAAGTTATGACCGTTACTTTAAACGCATACACAAATGGAAAGATGATGATAGATTTACTGCTTATGTAAATTTTATAACCACTAACGAAGACCCGCATACTGAATATTTTCCACCAAGAGAGAAAAAAGGTTTTGACGAACAAATGAGTGGTAGTTTTTTTGGCATTGGTGCATTACTAAAACAAGAAAATGATAAAACAATTATCAGCTCAATTGTTACCGGTAGCCCATCTTGGAAACAAGGCGACTTGAAAAGCGGTGATGAAATACAAAAAGTAGCACAAGATGAAGCAACACCTGTTGATATTGGTGGCTACGAAATTGATGATGTAGTTAAATTAATAAGAGGCGAAAAAGGTACTATCGTTAAATTAACAGTAAAGAAAACCGATGGTTCAATAAAAATAATTCCAATTATAAGGGGTGTAGTACAGTTAGAAGAAACATTTGCTAAGTCTGCTATCATAAAATCTTCAGTTGGGCAGGTAGGGTATATTTTCTTGCCTGAGTTTTATGCAGATTTTAATCATACAAGCGGAAGACGATGTGCTGTTGATGTAGAAAAAGAAGTAAGAAAATTAAAAGATGCCGGTGTGGCAGGTATTATTATAGATTTACGTTATAATTCAGGTGGTTCTTTAGGAGATGTTGTAGATATGTCGGGTATTTTTATTGGTAAAAATCCTGTAGTCCAAGTAAAAAGTAACCATGCATCTCCTTCGGTTTTAAAAGCACAGGCGGCAGATAGCCCATTGTATTCCGGCCCTTTAGCAGTAATGATTAGTGGTAATAGTGCATCGGCATCAGAGATTTTAGCAGCAGTATTACAAGACTATAAACGCGCAGTAATAGTTGGTTCCACAAGTTACGGAAAAGGCAGTGTGCAAAAAATGGTTTCGCTTGATGATATGATTGACCCTATGACCCGATTACAATTTACTGATGAAAAAAATGGTTCGGATGGTTTTTCTATTGGTGCATTAAAGTTGACAATGGAGAAGTTTTATAGGGTAAATGGAGGGTCAACACAATTAAAAGGTGTTACACCCGACATTACTTTGCCTGATTTATATGAATATGAAGATGATGATATGGGAGAACGCCACAGTAAATCTGCATTGCCTTGGGATGTAATACCGGCAGCTAATTATAAGCCAACAAACAGTATTGTAAATCTAAAACAATTAGCGCAAAACAGTGAAAATAGAGTAAACAATAATGCTATTTTTAAACTAATAGATGAAAATGCTGCCCAGGTAAAAAAGAGAAAAGACAATAATGTAGTATCTCTTAATGAAGCACAGTATAAAAAGGAACAAGAACAGTTAAATTCTTTATCTAAAAGAATAGAAGAGGCACAAAAAAAGGCTACTTTATT
>CAIWXG010000223.1 GCA_903916555.1 uncultured Bacteroidota bacterium | reverse complement strand
CAGGTAAAAAAGAGAAAAGACAATAATGTAGTATCTCTTAATGAAGCACAGTATAAAAAGGAACAAGAACAGTTAAATTCTTTATCTAAAAGAATAGAAGAGGCACAAAAAAAGGCTACTTTATTAGAAATGATAAATTTAGATGCCGATAAAGAAAGAATTAATTTAGATAGTGCATCTGTAAAAAAGAATACGGATTGGTTAAAAAATATTAGTAAAGATGTGTATATATGTGAAACCGTGAATATAATTAATGACTTATATATGCAGTTGAAAAAATAATTTGTTGCTTTAATCATTAAAACAGACAACCACTATATTTATACTAATATAGTGGTTGTCTGTTTTATAAATATAGTTTGTAAATTACATGTGCCATTTTTGCTTAAAAGAGTTATAATGAAATGAATGGCAACGTTCTTTTTGCCAATTGCTAAAACCTCTGTTTACCCTATGTTGGTAACAACTGCTAAACATTATTATGATAATAGTAATAGCTACTAATTTCTGTATGCCTTTTTTCATTTTGTGTTTCTTGATTACAATTATTTGGCTATAAAAATAGAAAATTAATTTCAATTCTGCCTATTTTAATTCAAATAAAATATGATTGATAAAAGATTGATAATTTTTATGAATAAATAAGTTTTTTATCGAAAAATAAGATATAAAAAACATCACAAAAATATAACTTTATTTGTCAACACAATTTCCTACCTTTAATAGTACGTTAAAATAATACTATAAATAATTTGAAAAAAGTATTTAAAATATTCTTTTTACTTTGTTTTGTACAAACGGCTTCAGCACAAGAAGGCTGGGTTTATTGTGGTACTTTTAATTTTGGTTGCAATTTTACTTTAAATTATAGTAGAGGGAGTACTGCATTTCCGGGTTTAAAATTATTTTGTGCATTTGCAGCAAATGGTGTCTATAAAAACAATTTCATTATTAATTATGGGCCTTCATTTTCTATATATACTAAATCAATAGGGGCTAATTTAAATCCATTAATTACAGATGTACAAATGGATTTTATAAATTCTTTTTCATTTGGTGCCGGTTTTAATAATCTATCTTATTTCAAAATGTTTCGGACATTAGATAATGGTGGGTATTATAATATTATGATAAATAAAGAATATGCGATGCTTTTTAGTAGTAATTTTATTTTAAATAATCATAAACGCAATCAAGTAAATGGTTCTATTACATTGTCTTTCCCAGGTTGTACACTCAATTATTATAACGATGGTGGCGCACCCTTTTACAGATTGCCCTTTGCTGATAATTTAGACCGTTACTGGACGGGAGGTTTGGGCTTATTTATACATACAAAAAGTAATTATAATAATCTTGAATTTTGTTATGACCAATTTACTGGCTATAGTCCATTATTGTTTGAGGCGTGCAGTATGTTGGGTATCTATATGCCCAATTATAATTTACAATACGATGAAAATACACATGAATCTAAACCGGCTAATTATAATACTTCTATGTATAATATAAGATATTATCCTATGAGAGGATATGGTATTGATATTGGGGCAATGGGGGCTTTAAAAGATATTTCCTACAAAAAACAAAAAGAAATCTATTTCGGATTGCAAGATATAATACATATAAAGGGTGGTTTTTCTTTACACCCTAATAATGATAACCAACACTTTTTTATAGGTGCAACTTATAATAATATTAGCAATGTCAGTTTTTAAACGGGTGAAATTATTTTTTATATATATACTAATTTTAGTAGTTGTGCTACAAGCCTGCTCTCCTAAAATTGTGCCCTTTAATACCAATAATTTTACTGATAAATCATTTTATCAATTAATGCCTACAATACTTGATAAAAATCTCAAAATTGATTCAATAAGCATTTTTGAATTAACATTTATAGAAAAACCGTATGAAGGTTACTATGTAATTGACTATAGTGAAGTCAATCTAAGAAATAACAATAATATTTTACATTATAAAAAATTTAATGGCAATTATCAAAAATTATATTTGCTAAAATTGATAACCCAACCTAAAGACTCTATAATAGTTTATTTTTCTTTAAAATATAATATTTTTGACCAATGTATTGGCTTCGGACCGGCTTATTTAGGGCAGTTTGACGAAAATAGGAATTCTATTTTTTTTAATACAGAATTATATACTCGTAAAAAAAAGAATTTGTTTTTTCTTAAAAAAGGAAGTTTACCATTAGCAATGTACATGAACATAGATGAAATAGCCACCGAAAGCTATATTAACATAGAAAAAATTATTGTAGAACGTTCTTTTGAAATTGGCAACAATGTAGTGATAGATATTAATAGAATTTTTAGAGATTCCAGTGCATTAAAATTTGAATATACCGGAACTAGAAAAATTAATTAAAAATATAGATGTTTAATCGTGAAGTTTAATATTGAAATATTGAATAGCTAGTAAATAAGATTCAAGTCCCAAACCACTAATACTACCAACGCATTTTGAGGCTATATAAGATGTTTTACGATATTCTTCTCTAGCAAGTACATTAGTAATATGAACTTCTATAACCGGAATATTAATTGAACTGATAGCATCAGCTATTGCTATGCTTGTATGTGTATATGCACCTGCATTTAAAATGACACCATGCATTTTACCTATACAATTGTGTAAATAATTAATAAGTTCCCCCTCTATATTATTTTGAAAATAGTGTATATCTATTTCCTTAAATTGTAACCTTAAAGTTGGTAAATAATCATCAAAGGACTTATTTCCATAAGTAGATGGTTCTCTTGTGCCAAGCAAATTAAGATTAGGTCCGTTTATGATTGCAATATGTAACATTTGTGCAAATTAAAGCATTCTGAATAATATTGTGTACTCTATCCACATTTATTGAGCTTAGGTAGGGTAACTTTGTTATTTTTGTTAGATATTTAATTATGTGGAATTCTTATATAAAAGGTTTTAAAGCATATTTGCAATTAGAACGCTCTATGGCAGAGAATACTGTAGAGGCATATATACATGATGTTTGCATGTTTAGAGAGCATATTATACAAATTTATCCGAATATTAGCTTAGAAAATATTTTGATAGAACATTTACAATCTTTTTTAGAAAATATTACTGAAATGGAATTGGCTGTTGGTACTCAAGCTAGAGTGCTTAGTGGCTTAAAATCTTTTTTTAAATTTTTACTTTTAGAAGAGGTAATAAAAAACGACCCAACTGAACTTTTAGAAGCACCTAAATTGAAACGTTCTTTGCCTAATGTATTAAGTATTGAAGATATAGAATTACTTTTTAATTGTATAGACTTAAGTAAGCCTGAAGGACAGCGAAATAGAGCTATGCTGGAAACAATGTATAGCTGTGGATTACGTGTAAGTGAATTAATTGGTCTCAAAATATCTAATCTTTATTTAGATATTGGGTTAATTAAAGTATTAGGGAAAGGAAATAAAGAGCGTTTAGTACCGATAGGGGATACTGCCATTAATCAAATTAATTTATATAAGAATTATGTACGTACTCAATTGCCGAAAATAAAACCTAATAACGAAGATTTTATTTTTCTGAATAGGAGAGGCACAGCATTATCTAGAGTAATGGTTTTTATGATTCTTAAAGACTTAGCAGAAAAAACACAGTTACCACAAAATATTTATCCACATATATTAAGACATTCTTTCGCAACACATTTAGTAGAAGCAGGTGCAGACCTAAGAGCCGTTCAAGAAATGTTAGGCCATAAAAACATTACAACAACAGAAATATACACACACCTGGATACTTCTTATTTGCATGAAACATTAAATAAATATCATCCCAGATTTAAATAAAAAAATTAATGTTGTGTTCCAAAAATTCTACCTGCCATGTTGTAAGCTTCGGCAAAAGCGGTACGGTTAATATTAAGCGAAATATTGTTTTTATCGCACCAATTAATTATGTTTTCAGTTGCAATATTGCCTACTAATTCATCTTCGGCCATTGGGCAGCCACCTATACCTTTCATTGCACTGTCAAATCTTAAACATCCATTTTGGTATGCAGCATTTATCTTTTCTTCCCAAGTATTTATTTCAGAATGAAAGTGGGCACCGATTTTTATATTCTTAAATTCCGGTATTAGTTTATTGAAAATGTATTGAATAGTATCCGGTTTTGCTACACCAACCGTATCAGACATGGCAATAGTTTTTATGCCAAGTTTATCAAGTTTATCAACCCAATTAATAGCTATATCAGCATTGTATTCGTCATTGTAGGGATTGCCAAAGCCCATAGATATGTAAATAACCAATTCTTTATTGTTATTTACACACAAATCTTGCATCTCTTGTACTTCAATTAGCGATTGAGCGATTGTTTTATTTGTGTTTCGTAATTGAAATGTTTCGGAAATAGAAAAAGGAAAACCCAAATAAGTTATTTCATTATATTCCACTGCATCTTTAGCACCTCTTGTATTTGCAATAATAGCTAATAGCTTAGTATTTGTATTCGTAAGGTCTAAGTGCGGTATAACATTTTTTGTATCTGCAAGTTGTGGAATAGCTTTTGCCGATACAAAAGAGCCGAAATCAAGTACATCAAAACCGACTTTTAAAAGGGAATTCAGATATATAATTTTTTCTTCAGTCGGTATTGGTTTTTCCCAACCTTGCATAGCATCACGCGGACATTCTACTAAAGTTATATCTTGATTCATAATTATTATTGAATAATGTTTATTCTATTTCCATCAATAATGCAGCTAAATTATTGCTTGTTAGTGGTTTATTGATGAATTGTTTTACTGATGGATAATTGTTTACCTTACTTAAATCATTTTCGTTTATGGAAGAAGAAATTATGTATATAGAAAATTTATCAGTAACTTCTACAGGTAATTTCTCAAATGCCTCTACAAACTCAAAACCATTCATAATAGGCATTTGTATATCTACCAATACTATTGTTGGGTATGGGTCGTTTTCTACACTCGATTTTAAATAATCTAATGCTTCGGTTGCTTGAAGAAAAGATTTTATTTCAACACTTTTTCCTATGTTTTTAATAATTTTTTCAGCAATAAAGCAATCTAATTTGCTATCGTCTATTACAATAAAATTCATTTTGTTGTTTTTATTATTTTCCATTAGAATTTCCGGGTATAATTACTTTAAATGTTGTTCCTTCATTAAAAACAGAATCTACTTCAATTTCACCTTTTATTTTATATAATGCATCTTTTACATTAAATAATCCAAAACCTGAACCGCTTTCTTCACTTGTAGCTCTATAAAACATTTCAAATATATTTTTTATATGGCTTTCATGAATTCCAATTCCATTATCTTTTACAAAAATAATAACTTTATTATCAACTACTTCTATATTTAGATTAATATATTTTTGTCCGGCATTTTTTTTCTGATATTTTATCGCATTAGATAATAAATTATTTAATATTATATTTATGCATATAATGTCAGAATAGAAAGGTTCATTTTGTACAACATTGATATTAAATTGTATATTTTCATTTTTGCAAGCAAGCCTGTATATAGCGTCCATATCAATAGAAACATCTTTAAAATCAATATTCTCGAATACAATTTTACCTTTTTTAAGGCTATAATATTCATGAATACTTCTTATAAAAGAGTCTAATTTTTTAATAGACCCATCCATCATTCCCATTATTTCTCTTATATCAGCAATATTATCCATGTTTTGAGAAATATCTATTGCACCAAGCATACTCGCTAATGGACCTCTTAAATCGTGAGAAACGCTATAAGCAAATTTGCCTAATTCATCGTAAGCAGCTTGTAGTTCAATATTTTTAGATGAAAGTAATGAATTAGTAAGGTAGAATTTATGCGATTCATCTATTGCCAATCTTATCTCGTCGTCTTCCCAAGGTTTTTTTATGTATCTATAAATATGCCCTTTATTCACTGCATCTATTACAGCTTCAATATCAGAATAACCCGTGATAAGTATGCGAACTGGTTTTGGGAATTCAAATTTCACTTCCTCAAAAAATGCTACACCTGTTTTATTAGGCATTTTTTGATCAGCGAGAATTATACTAATATCAGGATTTGCTTTTAAATATTCATAAGCTTTTTCTATTGTAGGAGCTATAAATATTTTATAATCAAACCTAAAAGATGCCATGAAACAAATTAAATTATTTGGTTCATCATCTAAATATAATACTTTAATTTTTTCCTGTTTTTCCAAGTTTCAGTTTATTTTTGAATTAAGGGTAATTTTATAATAAATTCGGTACCTATACCAATTTCGGAATTTACCAAAATTTGTCCATTATGTTTATTAATTGTATTATATGCTATTGATAGTCCTAAACCTGTACCCTCACCAACATCCTTAGTAGTAAAAAATGGTTCAAAAAGTTTTTTCTTAATTTTATCATCCATTCCTGTTCCATTGTCAGCTATCGTAATAAAAACATGATTATCATCACATTTTGTATTTATAGAAATAATTCCACCCTGATTACTGCCAAATTTTTTCTTTATTGCATAAACGGCATTTGAAATAATATTTAAAAAAACCTGATTTAACTTACCCGGATAGCATTCTACAAAAGGCAAGTTACTATATTTTTTCTCAATTTGAATATTATTTTCTAAAAGATTATTTGCAATTATCAAAGTAGAATCCAGCCCTTCATTTATATCGGCTTTTTTTAAATCGTCTTCATCTAAACGAGAAAATATTCTAAGTCCTTTTACTATTTCTGCCGTTCTATTTGCCCCATCGCTAATTCCATTTAATAATTGGTCAATTTCAATTTTAAGGTAATCGTAATCTATATCATTTTTTAGCTCTTCAATATTTTTTTGTTTATCTAAAATACTTGAATCATCAAATACCATTTTTTCAATTGTATCAACTGCATCTACCAATATTTGCACATCTCTTTTCAAAGGTTTTACATTTGATGTTACAAAGTTAATGGGATTATTGATTTCATGTGCTATACCTGCTGTTAATTGACCTAAAGATGCCATTTTTTCTGATTCTACTAATTGTGATTGGGCTTCTTTTAAATCTATCATTGCAATATTTAAATCAGTATTTGCTACTTTTAATTCAATAGTGCGTTCGTTTACTTTGTTTTCAAGTAGTACATTCTGCTCTCTAATTATTCTTTCATTTTCTTTTAATGCTTTTAATGCCTCTGCTTGTGATGCTTCTTTTTCACTTCTGAAAATATTTATTTGATCGGCAAGTGCAAATGAAAGTAAAATAGCTTCTATTGCAGAACCAAGTTGTAAAGAACGTGATGTATAAACATTATAAGGAAGTATGCCATAGTCTTTAATAACAAAAACGATTACACAGGAGAGAAAAACAGAGTATGAAACTAAAAAGAACTTAGCTTGTCTATATCTATTAAATAACCGTGCAGCACAATAAATAACAAAAAGAGAACCTAAGCCGGCATTAATATTTATAGTATTATAGCTGTAACTTGGCTTACCGCAAAATAAAAAAACAATTGCTAATATATCGCCGGCAATAATGAGATTTAAGAATGGGTCTAATTTAGGAATATTTACTTTAGAATGTAGAAATGACTTAGTAAATAATACAGTTGCAATACCGGACAATGCAGCAGTAATATAGAACATATTGTTAGTAAACCAAATATTAGTTGTCCATAAAAAACGATGCGAATAACCTTGTAATGTTGCTTGTGTAATTGTAACCCAAAATATATATATAACATAAAATAAATAACTTTTGTCTCGTACTGTTATAAATATAAATAAATTGTAAAGTAACATTACAAGCATAATACCATAATATAGACCGGACAGCAAATCGAAATTACTTATTTGATGTAAAATTTGGTCTTCGCCACCAATTGATATTGGCACAATAATTTCTTTAGGGCTATATAATCTTATGTAACAAGTTGCAGAGTCTCCTTTATTTAAATTTATATCAT
>CAIWXG010000222.1 GCA_903916555.1 uncultured Bacteroidota bacterium | reverse complement strand
AAGAGAACGGGAACATTCTCACTTCCTGCTGAACATCAGGAGTAATGGGGGTACAAAACAATTTATACGATTTACGATTTATGAATCGTAAATCGTATAAATTAGTATATTTGCAATAAATAAGCTCTTATGCGACCACAGGATATAGTTGTATTACTGAAAATACTTTGTTATGGTAACAATAATTGGTATAGTAAGACACTAGCTAATGATTTATATTTAAGTAGTGCCGAGGTTTCCAATTCTTTGAATAGAAATAAAATAGCCGGTCTTATTGATGCAGAAAAGAAAAATGTAAGAAAGCAAGCTCTTTTCGATTTTATAGTAAATGGGTTGCAGTATGTTTTTCCACAAAGACCAAGTGAACTGGCAAGGGGACTACCTACTGCATTAAGCCATCCGTTTATGAAGAACCATTTTATTAGTGAGCAAAAGTATGTGTGGCCGGATGCTGAAAGTGATGAAAGAGGTTTTTCAATACAGCCATTATATCCCGGTGTGGTTAGTGCAGTAAAAAAAGATGAAAGATTATACTTGATGCTGGCTATGATAGATGTATTACGTACAGGGAAAACAAGAGATAGGAAAATTGCAATAGAAGAACTTGAAAAACTAATAAATCAATGAGCCACTTTATAAATATTGTAAGAATAAAAGGGGTTTACAATGCACTTGGTGAGTTGAGAGATAGTGTAGCTTTCGTAGGTGGTGCAACAGTTTCGCTATATACAGACAAGCCGGAAAATGTAGATGTAAGACCGACAAACGATATAGATGTTTTAGTAGAGATAGGTACTTATGGTGAATACACAAAGATTATATCTATTTTAAGTGATTTGAATTTTCACCCTGATTCAGAATCAAAAGTTATTTGCAGATATAAATACCAAGGACTAATTGTTGACATAATGCCTACTGATGAAACAGTTTTGGGTTTTAGCAATAAATGGTATAAAGAAGGATTTGCAACACTACAAAAATATAGAATAGATGAAATGACAGAGGTAAACATTTTTTTCACCACCTTACTTTATTGCTAGTAAAATGGAAGCATTTAAAGGTAGAGGAAAAAATGACGGAAGAGTTAGTCAGGACTTTGAGGATATTGTATTTATTCTTGACAATAGAAAAGATATATGGACTGAAATGAAGGACACTACAAAATCGTTAAGAGGGTATCTGAAATCGGAATTTTCTGATATGCTTGATAATCTTTTTATAGAAGAATGGTTATCGGCACATTTAGAATACAATACTGCAACAGTAAGAGCAAGATTGATTATTAGTGCCATGAAAAAATTTGTATTATAAAGAATGATTTTTATAGCTTGGTTTATGTGGATAATATTGTTGGGTAGATATTCTGAAGGCAATAAATCGTTATCATTTATTATCTAAACCCCCGTTCTTCCGGATTTTGCACAGGGCATCCGGAAGTGAGAATAAAAACCTTTCTGCGAAGGCATTTACAGGACAAAGTTAAGTGAAGCTGATAGAAAGGCTATATCTATTTTCATTAAACTTCAGTACTTTGAATACGTTCAGAGAACGGTTTTATTTATACCTCCTGATTCCCTACGGAAAATTAGGAAGAACAGGAAGTTGTACACATGCAAACAATATCAATTATATGATTAATGATGTCTATACCATTGAGGTGCTAATTTTATATAATTAGTATCACAATATAAATTTTCATATGCAACAGTATCAAATTGATAAATACATTTCCGGTTTTCAATATGTTCTTTATACCTTATTTTATATTCAAATGAAATTGTTCCATTACATTCACTTGTAAATCTATAAATATCATTTTTTGTAATTAAAATATAGAAATAAATAAATTTTGCAGCAGTGTATTGAAATTTTTTTGGTAATGTATCATTTATAGTAAAATAATAAAAAGAATCTTCTCGAATTAATTTGACCCGATATTTTTCATTTTCTTTCCCGAGTATAAACCCTACATTTGATTTTTTTGTATTACATTCTGTAGGTGAGAATATATACCTTCTATAACTTTCATAATTTTTAAAGTAGTTTATATCTGAATCCGATAGTTTTTCCCATAACTCTTTTGTTTGTTCTGTATTTTGAATTCTTTGAGTAGTATCAATATTTGAAGTTTTTTCAAGCCGATTAATATTGCATGAAAAAAACAAAACGAATAATGTGTATCCTTTTATTATATTTATTATATTTTTCATATTGAGTATTATTTATTTTTTGTTTTTATAATTCTCATACCATTCCCAACCTTTTTGAATAGAAAATTGGTCATCAGGAGAATCTAAATGACCTTTTGTACTTGGGTCATTAATGAAATTATTCAAATGTGCACCAAATAATGCTGAAGCTTTAGATACGTGTAAAGCATTTGCAGCTGCTCCCCACATGAAATTACCCCCGTTCTTCCGGATTTTGCACAGGGCATCCGGAAGTGAGAATAAAAACCTTTCTGCGAAGGCATTTACATGACAAAGTTAAGTGAAGCTGATAGAAAGGCTATATCTATTTTCATTAAACTTCAGTACTTTGAATACGTTTGAGAACAGGAACATTCTTACTTCTTGATGCCCTGCAGAATATAAAGAAGAACGAGATTAATAAATTAAGGTAAAGTCGTAATTTTGTTCTTGAAGTCTTTATATACTATTTTTATTTGTTGCCAAAGTTAAATATCATATCACCATGAAGGCAGTTGTAAATACCAAATATGGGCCACCGGAAGTACTACAGCTTATGGATGTAGAAAAACCGAGCCCTATAAATAAGGAGCTACTAATAAAAATACATGCTACTACTGTTAATAGAACCGACTGCGGCTTTAGAGACCCAAAATATTTTATTGTAAGATTGGTAGGTGGTCTTTTTAGACCTAAAAAAAAGATTTTAGGTT
>CAIWXG010000221.1 GCA_903916555.1 uncultured Bacteroidota bacterium | reverse complement strand
ATTTTAATGGGCTTGGCTTACAGTGAATCAGATGGAAATTTTAAACTATGTCATATAGAATTAGAATGGCAGAGTATAGGTATTTTAATTGCAACACCTTTCGTATTTGGTATATTACCTAAAATAAAAACACAATATACTATTTTATTTTTATCAATTATATTTACAACAAGGTTAATATATATATATTCATCATCACAAAAATTTACATGGCGTACACAATACAAAGAAAAGATTTTGGCTAAAATGAAAGTAAAAAACCTTACAAAATTAGCATTGTATTATGATGAAGAAAATAGAACAAAAAGTATTTTAGATTGGGCATTACCTTACGAAACATTAATGGAGTCTGCTATAAATGGTGATAAACCACAAATCACTTTCTTTTTAGTAGATAAAAATGATATAGAAACATTAAATAAAATAAAGAATCCAAAAGGTTTCTATAATTGCTGGGTAATTGCACCCAATATAGATTTTAATTCTTATTATTTTTCGGTAGATACTACTCAACCCTATACAGTATTATCTTATACTGATTTATTTAAATAATAAAAGAAATCTTAGATACACAATTTTTTAGTTATTAAAATATTTTATTGACATATGTTAATAGCTAATTTAAAGTAAAAAAAATAAATTTTGCAGCAAAATAGAATGAATTATGTACTTTTGCACGAATTTTCAAAACATGTAATCATTAACTTGCCAAAATATAATAAAAATATTTAATTATAGAAAATAAATTACTATTTTATTTTTTTAAGACAATAAATAAAACAATAATAAATATGAAACATCAACAATCAATTAAAAAAAGAACCTTTTTAGGTTTTAAAAAAGTTAAATTTCTTACGGCATTACTGTTCGTAAGCATATTATTATTAGGAACAAAGTCTTATTCGCAAACATTTTACAGTGTTACCAATCTATCAGGCACATCTGTTGTTGACGGTATTACAGTAACTGTAACCAGTTCTGGTACTGTAAACAGCTATACCTGCAGTAGTGCGGGTCCTTATTGGGAAGGTAGTGGAAGCGTAGGGAGTTATACTTGGAGCTTTTCTTCACCTGTGAATACAGTAAAATTTGATATAAATTATTCTAATACTGGAGATGATATTAGTTTTAAAATTAATGGAACTTCTTATTCTCTTAGTTCGTCTCAAGTTACAGCTCTTAGTGAATGTGACGCTTCTTCTACATTAATTGTTTCTGGAGGCAATCTAGTGTATACTGGCAGTACTTCCTACAATGGTTCTGCAACTGTAACTATAAATACGGGTTCTTCTATCAATTCTGTTACACTACAATGTTTAGGTGGTGGTAATGGTGTAACCAATGATTGTCTTTTTGCTGTTGGTTCAACTAATGTAGCACCTTCATTTACAAATGGTGCATCTACTACCTTAAATGCTTGCATGAATGGTACTTCAAATATTTCTTCTTTATTATCAATTTTAGATGCCAACTCAGGTCAAACAGAAACCTATAATATTGTTACTGCACCTGTAAACGGTACGCTTTCCGGCTTTCCAAATAGCATCACTTCTACCGGTACAATTGATACACCTACAGGATTTATTTATACCCCAACAACCGGTTTTACTGGTAACGATTCTTTTCAGGTTATGGTAGATGACGGACATAGCGGTATGGATACCATTATGATATATGTCACTGTTAATCCTATTCCTACTGTTTCTGCCATTGGTAGTCAAGCAGTTTGTAATGGTTTACACACTGCAACCGTAAATTTTTCAGGTTCCGTAACTGGTACTGCTTTTTCTTGGACAAATAATAATATACATATTGGTTTAGCTGCTACCGGTACAGGTACTATCGATTCATTTATAGCAACAAATGATTCTTTATATATTGATACCGCAATAATAGTAGTTACACCAAATTATAACGGATGTATGGGTTCAAGCCAAAATTTCACCATTAGCGTTAACCCTACACCTACTATCGATTCAATTGCAAACCAAACTTTATGTAATACGTTTGCTACTGCAACTGTTCATTTTAGCGGTTTAGTAAGCGGCACAAGTTATACATGGACAAACAATAATACTACAATCGGGTTAGGTGCAAGTGGTGCCGACAGTGTAAACACATTTACTGCAACTGATACGACAAATGTTTTTGATACAGCAACTATTACTGTTACCCCAATGGCAAATACTTGTTTGGGTAATGCAAAAAGTTTTTCAATAATTGTAAAACCAACTCCTTCAGTAACTATTCCTTCAACTATATTTGTTTGTAATGGTTCTAGCATGAATGTTCTTTTTACCGGTTCTGTAAGTGGTTCTACTTATAACTGGACAAATACTGATACTGCCTTTGGCTTAGTATCCACAGGTATTGATAGTATTGCAACTTATGTAGCACATGATACAACAACTGCTATTGATACAGCAATAATTACAGTTACCCCAACTGCTAATACTTGTATAGGTGTTTCAAAATCGTTCTTAATCATTGCTAATCCTACACCTACGGTTACAAATCCGACAAATCAAGTTATATGTAATGGTGCACCAACAACTTTAGTTAATTTTAGTGGTGCAGTAGCAGGTACTATTTATAACTGGACAAACACTGATTCCTTAATTGGTTTATCAACAAGAGGAAGCGGCAATATTAATTCTTTCAGTGCCATAGATACAACTGCAAATACAATAGATACTGCTACTATTTGGGTTACCCCATCAATTAATTCTTGTCCGGGTACAGCACATAGCTTTTTATTTATTGTAAATCCTTCGCCAAAAGTGAATGCAGTTACCTCACAAACAAAATGTAACGATTCTGCTACTTTGGCAATTACATTTTCAGGTTCAGTAACAGGTTCTACCTATACTTGGGTAAACAATGATACTGCAATTGGTTTAACTTCACATGGTATCGGTAATATATCATCATTTGTAACAAGCGATACAATGAGTGTAATAGATACGGCAACAATAACTGTAACACCACATGCCAACGGCTGTGCGGGAGCATCAAAAAGTTTCATGATTATTGTAAATCCAACTCCAAAAACGCTTGCACCTACCATACAAACGGTTTGTAATAATACAAGTACTACAAAAGTTATGTTAAGCGGTAATGTTGCGTCT
>CAIWXG010000220.1 GCA_903916555.1 uncultured Bacteroidota bacterium | reverse complement strand
TATAGACATCACTGATAATTTCTTTGATGATTTATATTCTGATTGTTTAATTGAAAGAGTGAAAGCCAAGCGTAATATTAATTCTAATGGTTCAAAAAGAGGTGAAATTTTTGAACTCCTTATTTCAAACTATGAAAAAGAGCCTGCTATTCTTAGCTACTAATACAAAAAACGAAGATGAATTATTTGATTACATTAATTCAACCTTCAAAGACAAAATTACTACATGGGAGTATTTTGTAAATTGGCATAAGGTTTTTACAAACGTTAGTTCCATTGAAAAGGAATTAAACATACTGAATTATCTAATTGGAAAGGATAATTTAGAATCTGAACTTTTTACATTGATAAAACAGTACCCTGAAATTATTGCAACTTTTCCGGCATTAATTGCACTACGAGATAATTCAGTTGATATTTTAGTTGATTCAACAAAATTCATTTATAAAAATTATAATTTCAAAGTCCGTAAATTAAGCGACCCTGATATTAAAGACCTCACAGAATTTATTATCAAATCCGGTATCGGTGAAATCTTATCAAACAAGAGAATAAAAAATCTTGTTGATTATGTTACTGGTGTTGAGGTTGGTTTAGATAGTAACGGTAGAAAAAATAGAGGCGGTACTTTGATGGAGGAAATTGTTGAGGTTTACATCAAAGACTTGTGCAAAAGAAACCACTTAGAATATTTAGCACAAGCAAACGCATCAAAGATTCAGGCAAAATGGGGCATAAAAATTCAAGTAGATAAGTCCTCTAGAAATATTGATTTTGTTATTAAAAAAGACAACAAACTTTTTTTCATTGAAGTTAATTTTTATGGTGGTGGCGGTTCAAAACTAAAATCTACAGCTACCGAATATCACAGTATGCATGGTTATTGGAAAAATCAAAAAATAGAATTTATTTGGATTACAGACGGAAACGGTTGGCAGACTACTCTTAAGCCACTCCGTGAATACTATGATAAAGCCGACTACTTATTGAATTTAGATATGCTAGAAAAAGGTATTCTCGAAAAAATAATAAATGAGTAAGCCGTATTTCGATAAAAAAGATTTTCAACTACATTTAGGTGATTCATTGCAACTTATAAAGGAACTACCGTATTCTTTCGATATGGTTTTTGCCGATCCGCCATATTTCCTTTCAAATAATGGCTTAACTATTCAAAGTGGAAAAATTGTATCTGTAAATAAAGGTGAATGGGATACTTTACAAGATAAATCAATTGATGAATTTAATCATTTATGGTTAAAAGAAGTCAAAGAGAAAATGAGTAATAATGCCACAATTTGGATTAGCGGGACTATGCATAACATTTTTTCTATTTATAAAGTATTGTTGGATCTAAATTTTAAAATACTTAATTGTATTGTTTGGGAAAAAACTAATCCACCGCCCAATTTCACAACAAAAGTATTCACCCATTCCACAGAAATAATTATTTGGGCACGTAAAGACGCTAAGTTTTCACACACCTATAATTATAAGCTGATGAAAAAACTTAATGAAGGTAAACAAATGAAAGACGTTTGGAAACTACCTGCAATTGCGCCATGGGAAAAAAAGTTTGGTAAACACCCAACACAAAAACCATTATCTATTCTTAGTAGAATTATTTTAGCTTCTACCAACGAAGATAATATTATACTTGACCCATTCACCGGAAGTAGCACAACCGGAATCGCAGCTAATTTATTAAACCGAAAATTTGTTGGAATTGATCTTTCAGAGGATTATCTAAAAATTAGTATAAAACGGTTCTCTGAAATTCAGGATAGTAAAATTGCTACTGAGTTTAAGGGTAAAATTAAAGACCTGACAACGCTTACTAATAAAATATTATAATTATTTATTATTTTTAAAACCCCCTTTGTCTGCATAATGTATCAAGTTCTCTCCACTTTTTCCCCTTACTAAAATTTGCAGCATAATCAGCAGGAGTATTTTCAATCAAAGATTGGTGCATCCCTAAACGCTTAATTCTTTTCTTTAAAACCATATTAGCTTTGTTTTCTTCTGCAACCATTCCGGCATAGATTATGGTAAACAGAATATCCATTTCTAGGCTATCATTCCCATAATCAGAAGTAACCTCAGTAATAAAATTCATTACGGCAGGGTTCAGTTTTGCCTTTGTTGGGTGTTTTCACCAACAAATATTATAGATATTACTAATTTTTCAGCAGAGATTATACTCAAAAAACCACACATTATGTTTGCCTTTCCAAATCAAACAAATGCAATTTACACAATATACCTTACTCCCCAAAAAAAAGGTCGCCATTTCTCCATGACGACCCTTGCTAATATATTCCCCAATTAATCTAATGGCACAATTACATTCAAACCTATCAGGTAACCTGCTACTGTAATATCCGGTTTTATCCAGTTTATTTCCAGTTGCCCTGTGGTATTTAGGGTGCAGTTTAGTTGCTTTATCCATGCCACACCTAAATCGTCTTTTATTTGAGACGACAAAAAGTAATTGGCTGTAAACAGTGCTGTATTGGCAGGCATATAGGCTGCCGGCAATGTACCCATGCTATAAAAAGCAGAAAATGGCGATGCAGAAAAGTTTTGTGCATTGTCTGCTCCCAGTTGCCCTCTTAGGTGTAAGGTATTGTTTAGCCAATTCTTTTTATAATAGAGTGTTCCGCTTACACCACCTACGGTAGCATCGGTGGCTACAGTAAGCGCGTTCCAACCCGTTTCTCGCCCTGCAAGCCCAAAACCCAATTGAAAAGGTAGTAATGCACTTAGCAGAAAATGAGATGCATCGGTAGCGGTTGCAAGCGGTAATGAATGTATGCCTGCGGTTTTATCGAGTATTACAGTAGGTGTGCTACCGTTATTATAAGTAAGTGTGCTGCCAATACTATTTATAACCACAAATGCATCGTTACCGCTAAGCATACCCGTTATGCCCGATGCCACAAATCGTATAAGCTCATTGTTATAGAAAAACCAACCATCGGTAACATCATACGTACCTGTTGTGGGGTGGCTTACAACCATACCGCTTATTTTATAAGGTACAGCACTACTACCACCCATTAGTGCCACTGCGTTTATACATTCGGTATAGGCAGATTGTAAATAATTTAATTCGTCTTGCGTTAAAGGAAATCCACCCGCTTGGGTAAAATCTATCATTTTCATAGTCTATAATTGGTATGTTTAAAAATAATAAGGCTCAAAAATCAATAACTCAGTAACAAATAATTATTCTTTGATACCAGTCTGTATTTGTCAATCAGTGCCTTCATTCTAAAGGAATCGTAGGTTAGGGTGCTTGGTATCATAACTATAAAATTAGTTGTTGACGCACTTACTTCCGTATTAAGATATAACCATAGCGGATTTGCATATCCAGTAATACCTAT
>CAIWXG010000219.1 GCA_903916555.1 uncultured Bacteroidota bacterium | reverse complement strand
ATGCTATACGACAACAATTTAATAAGTTTAATGATTTAGTCAAATTAAATGAAAAATACTTTCAAAACAGTTTTCCTTTTTACCCAACAAATGAGCAATTACAAAGCATAAAAAAAGAATTCATTTCAAAAGAAAAAAATTTAATTTATTTGTCTAATATCTCTAATATGAATCTTGAACAACTAAAGTTCAAAACCTTCCCAAATATGAGTGAGGTAGTTAAAGAACTTAGTGAAAAACGCAATGATGAATTAATTGGCAGGGCTTATTATTTTTGGCGTCAATGGTCTGATTATGTTCACTTTTCATCTTATGGATATAAATTAGAACAAGGAACATTCGTCGATATTGAAAGTAAAACAAACATCTTCAATAGTATTCAAGAAATGGCGGCTTTTATAACTAACAATATTAAGATTTCCATGCGTTATTTTTATTTACAACACCAAGTTAAACCTATTGATACATTTAATACAATGAATAAAATTCTTGAAATGCCTAAAACTGACTAATTATTTGTACCGCACTTGTAGCAAAATTAGCTGTAACCCGCACCAATAGACACAATTTTTTGTATCTGGAAGTAATTTTAGTTTTATATTATATAGAATTTAAGTCGGTCAATTTGTTTTCTTGTGTGGTTAAGTGTTTTTATTTATCGGGCAAAAAAGCAATGAGTGAGGTTAATAATGTTTTTTAGGTTTTAATTTCATTAATAACATATCGCACTGATCATTTAGAAAGTTCAATTTAGGAATAAGAACCAGCGTATCGGGGTTATTAAGCCATGCCTGCGGATTACCCCAAAATTTTGCTTTATTAGACAAATAATCAGGTAAATTTTCATCTATTTTTGCAACTACAACTTTCTTAAATGCATCAAACCATAATTTCTCTAATTCATCATTACTTTCGTAATCCACATTGTTAATAAAATTCCTACTTTTATTTGTAGCATATTGTATCGCTACTATTGCATCAACAACCTTTGATTTTTCTTGACCTGATAACTTTTTTTCGGTAATAAGCGATTCGTACAAAGTTCTTAAACTTTGAAAAATGGCATCCGCAATAATAATTTTGCCAACATGGTCTGCGTATTCAATAAAACTTTGAGAGTCCATTTTAATAATATAATTTCTATTTATGAAATACTTGTTCTATTTACTATCAATGTAACTATATTTTCAGCAATCGCATTCAATTGACTTTCCCAATTTTCAGTAATTGGATTTTCAACAATAAAACGCTCATCCCAGTTTAATAATGAAATTTGGGAATTAATAGAATTGTTGGCACTTATTGAATTACTAAGAAAGATAGCATTTACATTATAATACCACCTTCTACTATACTCTATCATTTGAGAAATATGGCTTACAATTAAATGAGTTGAAATAAATGCTATATCGGCATCTGAAAAATGGTTTTCAAAATATTCTTCTACACTTTTGTATTCCTCAATCTTTTCCTGATAACTTCTATTTGCAAACGAAATGCTTTTATACTTTCTCTTTATTTCAGGATGGACAATATTACAAAGCAAATTGCAAGGAAGTTTTTCATACCAACCTTTATCAGTAATTTTTTCAATCAGCATTTTTTGAATAGTTGTTTTGCCAGTAGCATTATCCCCAATAAGAATAAATAGCAATTTTGCTTTTATAGTCATAATAAATATTTCGGAGTGAATTTATATAAAATTTACTCAAAACTCAAACTATACAAAATATTTGTACCTCACTTGTACCTCAAACCGCTACAAGCCTTACCAGTAGCCACAAGATATATTTTGTATCGGGAAGTAATCGAAATGCCTTATCTTTACTTTATGAATAGCTTAAGCACAATACAAACGAAGCTGCAAGAAATAAAACCTGTATTAGTGGCAAAGTATGGTGTGAGTACAATAGGCTTATTTGGCTCTGTGGTTCGGGACGACTTTACGAATGAATCGGATATAGATATTGTTGTTGATTTCAGCAAACCAATAGGTATTGAGTTTATAGACCTTGCTTATGAACTGGAAGCAATTTTTAAAAGAAAAGTTGATTTGGTTTCATTATATGGAATTAAACCAAAATATATGCGTGTTATTGAACCTGAAATTATTTATGTCTAAACGAACACCGAAATTATTATTAGAAGATATTTTGGATTGTGCCAATAAGATTGCAAAATACATCAACTATGCATATTCAGACGATTGAAAATGTTACATTTGCTGTAAGATAGAAAACTCTCCCATGATAGCCGAAATAATTAAATCTGAAATAACCCATTTGCCGTTTCTAAAGAAAATTATTGATAGTTTGGAACTATTTCCATCAGAATATCTTGATGGTATGATGAACGATTTTTTTACTAATGCAGATACTGCTGATAGTTGGTTTACTATGTTTATTAATGAAGAACCGGTAGCTTTAGTTTATTATGCCCCTGAAAGATTAACGGAAGGTACTATTAACTTATACCTTATTGCGGTAAAAAAAGATTTTCAAGGCCAAGGATATGGCACTTTCTTTTTGAACTTTGTTGAAAATAAATTGCAGGAATTAGGTAATCGTATTTTAATTGTTGAAACATCCGGTTTATCTGAATTTGCAAATACCAGAAAATTTTATGAAAAGTGCGATTATAATAAAGAGGCAATTATACGCGATTTCTATAAGGAAGGGGAGGATAAGGTAGTCTATTGGAAAAAGCTGAAATAGAATTGCTAATATAGATGCAAATTCTTCATACCTAACAAAACTTAGCAGTAAACCTAAAGATATTTATTTGACCCTGCAATCAATATTTTGTAACTTTACATTATGGAACAAGCACAAGCCAAAGCCGGAAGAAATAAACCGGAGCGTAAACCCTATTTAACGAAGCGAATTTTGATAAGTGCTTCCAAGCAAGGGTTTAAAAAAGCTGCCGAAGAAACAATGCAAATAATGGGGTATAATGTAATTGCAAAGGATGGATGGATAGTAAAGATATTTCTGGATGTCTCAATTGAAAAAATTACGCAGATAGAGCAGGAGAATGTAAATAATTATTTCGCACTTGACTAATATTAATTTAAAATCAAATTTAAGACTTTGCCGATTTGCAACCGGAATTCAAAGATAAGTAGCTAAATTTTTTGCAATACTGTAATAAGTAAGCTAATTTTCTAAATCTCCAACTCAAATTAAAATTAAAATGAATGATTATATTAAATAGCTTAAACAAAAATCACACAAAAACACCAACTCTTAAACCCATACCCAGCAACAAAAACACCCCATAGCCACCCTTAAATAGGTGCAATTAAACATTATAACCCTAATAATAAATAAAATACCTTACACCCAAACCCAATAACGCAACAAAAAAAATAACTCACTATGATATACAAACGAGCAATTAATGAGCAGTTTTATTTTTACAAGTTCTTCATTATCAGTAAATTACAAAAAATAAACTGCCCATTTAAACTTTTAGTTATAAACGGGTTATTTAACCTACTAAGCCCTCACTGGTCTAAGGTATCGCTTAGAACTAACAAAAAGTGTAATCTCGCTTGCATTTTAAAAGTGCCCCTGCCTGACAGATTATCGAACCATTTTAAAGAATTTTCCAATAGGATATACCCTTTGAAAAAAATCTTAGTTGAAAAAAAATTGTACTAATCTTTGATAAAAACTTACTCATTTGTGCATTGTTGGTGAAAACACCAATAAAGGAAAAAACGGTTACGTAAATTTGGAATTTTATGAGCACATCGCAACGATTCGAAATTTTCGATAAAGCTAAATGGCACTTCAGTGGTAATTTCCCCGAAGGCTTAGATATTTTTCAAGGATATATCCATACCGGATTTTATATTGGTTGGCTTATTAAGAATGATTTAGTCAGTGAAGAATTAAGAAACGAATGCAAAAACGAAATTAATGATTTCTTAGAAAACAAAATTACCGCAGTTCAATTCTATGAATCTCAGTTAGATGGTGTATTTTCATCGGATGATGTAAATGATGAAGGATACAATTTTACAAAGGTGTATTTTGATTTCGAAAAAGGAACTTATTTAAAAGACTATGAGGCAATTCTTTGTAGCGAATTGCCGACATTGTACCATGTGCAGGATGGAAACGAGAATTTCGAAAAAATTACCGTTATTCTAAATGAGAGGCTTCAAACATTTAGAAAACAGCAAAAAAAATCCACCCTAAAAGAGTGGATTTTTAAAACCTTTAAAAGCAATAAGTAAAATACTTTCACTCATATTAACTTTTGTGCCCGGGACCGGATTCGAACCGGCACATCCTTACGAACGCTGCGACCTGAACACAGTGCGTCTACCAATTTCGCCACCCGGGCAGGGTATCAATTTATAGCTCGCAGGTATGTACAAAGGTAAATTACTTTTTCATGATTAACAATGAAGCCCTTTTTGTATTCCTAAAACAAATTTCTATAAAGACTGTTTGTTAAATAGTATATTTGTACCATTAAAAATAGAAAGTATGAATCGAGACAATGCTATATTTGATTTAATACACGAAGAATTAGAACGCCAGCGCCGTGGTCTGGAACTTATTGCTTCAGAAAACTTTACCAGCCGCTATGTTATGCAGGCTATGGGTAGTGTAATGACCAATAAATATGCCGAAGGCTACCCGGGTAAACGATACTATGGTGGTTGCGAAGTGGTAGATAAAAGTGAACAATTGGCTATAGACCGTGCCAAAGAAATGTTTGGTGTACAGTTTGCCAATGTGCAACCACATAGTGGTGCGCAAGCAAATGCAGCAGTTATGTTGGCTGTTTTACAGGCTGGCGACACCATATTGGGCTTAGATTTAAGTATGGGCGGGCATCTTACACATGGGTCGCCGGTAAATTTTTCGGGCAAGACGTACCATGCTGTACATTATGGTGTAAGTAAAGAAACGGGTAGGGTAGATTACGATATGATGGAAAGCCAGGCATTGGCACACAAACCCAAACTTATTATTTGTGGTGCATCTGCTTATAGTCGCGATTGGGACTATGCTCGCATTCGTGCCATTGCAGATAAAGTAGGAGCCTTAGTACTTGCCGATATTTCGCACCCTGCGGGTTTAATAGCCAAACATTTACTAAGCAGCCCGTTTGATTATTGCCATATTGTAACTACTACCACACATAAAACCCTACGCGGCCCACGTGGTGGATTGATAGTTATGAAAAATGATTTTGAAAATCCGTGGGGCCAAAAAGGTCCTAAAGGCGAAATACGCATGATGAGCCAATTAATAGACCTTGCAGTGTTTCCCGGCACACAAGGCGGGCCATTAGAGCATGTTATTGCAGCTAAAGCAGTTGCTTTTCACGAAATATTACAAGATAGCTTTATGGCTTATGCTAAACAAGTGGTTGCCAATGCACAAACACTGGCACAAGCATTTACCGAAAAGGGTTATAATATAGTATCGGGTGGCACAGATAACCACTTGTTACTCATAGATTTGCGTAATAAAAATATTAGTGGTAAGAAAGCAGAAAATACTTTAGTAAAAGCAGATATTACAATAAATAAAAACATGGTACCTTACGATGACAAATCACCTTTTATTACATCCGGTATTCGTGTTGGTGTGCCTGCTGTTACAACTAGGGGTTTGAAGGAAAGCGACATGCAGCATATTGTAAACTGGTTAGACCGTGCATTAATGAATCCGGACGACGAACAGGTTATTAATACAATAAAGGGAGAGGTTAATGAGTTTATGCTTTCGTTCCCTTTGTATCCTGAAATTGTAGAAGCTAAATTGGTTCATTAAATATTGAATGTTTAAAGGATTAAATTAACTATACCGTTTTTTGAGGTATCATTTCTTTATAGTATAAACCAAATACCATTGTGTTTTAGAATAGTTTAATTTTGTGTGTAACAAAAAAACTGTTTTAAAACACAATATATTTTTTAAAAGTAGTATATTGTTGCATTATATTTAATGAAAAAATACGTTTTAATAATTATCCTATTGTTTTCTTTTGTTATACCGGTTGAGGCACAAAATCCGCAGCCAATAAAGCATTTAGGCTTCCCGCCACCCAGAGATATTCGCCCTAAGAAATATAGAAAAGATACAACAAAATTTAATCCATATACTCAGGATACACTTTTACATTCTATACCGTTTAATCGTGTTTATATACACGATAAAATAGAAAAAGAACAGAAAAGAGCCGATTTAAGTGACGGAAAAATAGATACATTTATTCAATTTTTAACTGATACATCTGTATCCGCCTTATTGTCAAAGTCTGTATTTAAAGATATTTCCAGATATAAATTGTTGATTGAAAATATGCCCATAGCGGGTGGTAGAGATTCCCTATCCGAAAATCAGCATAAAATTCGCTGTTTAACGGCAATTTGGGAGCTTTTACGCCGTTATAACGGTGATTCTAAAATTGAACCCTATTTTTATATTAATTTAATAGCCAATATGCGGGGCATGCTTATTGCATCAAACGAAAATAAGCTTTTAGAGTTTGCACATTCCAATTCTAACCTATATACTTTAGACAACAGTAAGCTATTAATGGAAAATGCCCCTGATGCTCGTGCTTATATTTATGCATATATGGGTAAGGAAAACCCTAAAATGATGATAAGGCGATTGGCTGAATTTGCAACTGATACTTTTGCAGGAAAAATAATTAGTGCAGATGCACTAATAGAACCTGAGTTAATTTTTAATTATGCAACATCTACTAATGCTGCTTATAAAAATGCAATTCATCGCACAAAAGACCCATTAGTGCAGGCTATTGCAAGAATTGCTGATGTATCTAAAGCACCATTAAAAGCGTTGCCTTTTTTAAGTGATATAGTAAGTGGACGTAAATCAATTAGTGAAATTGATGCTATAACTGATAATATAGATGATTTCTATAAAAATTTAGTTCGCTTAAAAATACAGAATGATTCAATTGCCGAAAATGTATATACGAAAGAATTAGCTTATAGAGGTATTAAAAACTATGTTAGAGAAATGAATGAGTTGCATGAATCGAAAGATAATATACGATTTAAATGCATTGACTCACTATCAAGTATAGATTTGTATTATCTAATTGTAAACGGACAAGATGAAATTTATACTAGTAGCTATTTAGGTACATTTAAGAGGCTAATAGAAAGAATGAAACCGGTAAAAGGTGATTTATTTTTAGATACACTCCATTACGACCGGTTTAGAACTTTTATTAGAATGGCGGCCAATTACAATACACTTCCCGATTTTTTAAACACTATTGAAGACACGAACCGTACAAAATTGTTGTCTAAGTTTATAGCAGGTTTGCAAAATGGAAGAGAAGATGAATTAGAAGATGCTGTTGACGTTGCTGATGCTTTTGGTAGTATAAAAGATTCTGCTTTGTCAGCTTTTTTACAAGCTAAGGTGAAGGTAAATTACGAACTGTCCTATTCTCAACAGAGCAAAAAGGGCATGATTATTTATAGTTTACTGTCAAGGCTTTTTGAGGGTAATAAAATTTCGGGTACAGATACTGGTTCTGTTGTGGCTTCAGAGCGGTTACACCTGCCACCCATAAATAAAGTGCCTATTAAAACGTTAATTAATGATTCGGGCATTGTATATGAACAAGTGTATTTTTTTGGCGATGAAGATGGCGAAAAAGCTTATGACGGGTTTATAGATGGTTTTAAGAAAGATAAAAACTGGCAGATAAAAACAACTGAATATTGGTCTGAAATTATATCTGTAAACGGAAAGAAAATTGTTATTTATGCTAATCTACCGCTAAAAGAACCGGATGATGAAAATGCACAAGAACGTTTAGTAAACCACCTTAATGACAGCAACATAAAGCCTACAATTGTTATACATAGAGGGCATAGCTATCATTTACCGCTAACATTGTCTAAGCTAAACAAATATGTAAAAATTGTAGTGCTTGGCTCGTGTGGCGGGTATCATAATTTGGCTGTTGTTTTAGACCACTCGCCCGATGCACATATAATATCAAGCAAACAAACAGGTGTAATGGCTGTAAATGAACCAATTATAAAGGCTATTAATACTACATTATTAGATGGAGCAGATATTGATTGGATAAAAATATGGAACGAACTTGATGACTATTTTGCTAAAAAACCTGAATTACAAGAAAAATTTGCAGATTATATTCCTCCATATAAAAATTTAGGTGCATTGTTTATAAAAGCATATAGAAGAATACTCTTGGATTCGAAGTGAAATATGAATTTATAATGTTATGCAAACTGACGTATTGGTGTCTTTGTTGGGTGTTTTACATTACAGTGTATAAGCCTTTCTTGAATTTTATTGTTGATCTACTTACTTATTTCATTTTTTAACTCAATAGATTATTCTAAAAGTATTACAAAGTTAAAAAACCTGTTATCATAAAATAGATACCAATTAATGTAAGAACTATGCTGGCATACCACATTAATTTTTTTCTGGTTATAATTGCTATTGCAGATATGGCTATGGCAACTTGAAAAATGGTAATTGCCCTTGCCAATACTATATGTATGCGTAAATGATGTTTTGACGCATTTTCTTTTTCTGTAGCTTCTTCTTTTATTTCTTTTTTATCAGCTTCATACTTTTCAACTTTTTGTTTGTTCTCCTGTTCCACCGGTTTGCCCATAGCAGATAAGATACTGATTGTAGATTTTTCAATATCTAATTTTATTGCTTTCGATTGATATTGAGCCCACTTGTCGGAAGATGCAATTTGTTCAATTAGTGCTTCATTGGCGTGGTGATTAGCAAATAAACCTGTAATTGCTGCTAATACAGATATTATTGCTGTCGAAAGGGCAACTAATAGTGTCCAATTTTCTTTTTTCTCATTTTCTTCTATCTCTTCTTGTATTTCTTTAAGTTTTTCGGTTGGGTCTTCTAACTCTTCCATGATATTAATTTTTTAAAGTATTGCTATTGTTAAATTCAGGCACAATATAAATGAATAATAAATTATTTCAAAATCAAAATATTGTTTTATTGTAACTATTCAGGCTTGCCAAATAAAAAATAACTATTCCCTTTTCAAAATCCTGAAAGCCTGCCCGTAAAGGTGGGGATGATATTATGAAGCCAGAATAGTTACGTTTTATCTATTGTAACTTTTTAGGGAAACTATATTATAAAAATATTCTTTCTGATTTTATTTCTGTACCAAAAAATAATTCACCATGTATATCAAAATCACTTGTTTCGTCTGTAGTAAAAAAACGTTTAGTATTGTTTTTACTAATTATTTTTTCAATTTCACTATGTCTTTGTAAGTAGTTACTAAGGCTACTGGCAACAATATCGCCTTGTGTTACAACTGAAATTGTTGAAGGTAAATACTTTTTTATTTTATCTATTAATAAGGGATAATGCGTACATCCTAATAATAGTGTATCTATTTGATTGTCTTTTTTAAGAAGTTCTTTTAAATATTTATCAACAAAAAAGTCTGCTCCATCCGACAGATGTTCCCCGTTTTCAATAATAGGAACCCACATAGGGCAAGATAATTGTGTTACAACAACATTCGGAAAAAACTTCTTAATTTCAATAATATAAGATTCTGAAATAATAGTACCTTTTGTGCCTAAAACACCTATATGTTTTGATGTGGTATAATTGCCAATTACTTCTGCGGTTGGTCTAATTACACCAAGAACTCTTTTAAGAGAATCTGTAGATTTTAAATCAATTTGTTGAATTGTTCTTAATGCTTTAGCCGATGCCGTATTACATGCAAGAATAACAAGCGGACAGCCCATTTTGAAAAACCAATTTACACATTCACTGGTATATTGGTAAACAGTTTCGAAAGAATGATTTCCATAAGGAGCTCGCGCATTATCGCCAAGATAAATATAATCGTATTGAGGTAATAATTTTACAATTGATTTGAACACTGTTAAACCGCCATAACCGGAATCGAAAATGCCAATAGGATGTTTTGAATACATATTGTAAAGGTAGTATTATAGACAAAATAGAAACCTAAAAAAATAAAAAAGATGGTTGTTTTTTACAGCAACCATCTTTATAATTAATATTAAATTAATGTATCTATTTATTTATTCAATGTCTTCAGCTAATCTAAAACCTAATGTAATAGAACGGGTATCCGGCACATAACCTGCACGGCGAGTAACGCTTATTTCATCTGGACTGCTATTAAAAGAACCACCACGAACCACTCTCGATAAACCGCCTTGTGGTCCTTGTGGGTTATCTACCGGTTTACTAGTAAAATAAGTTGGTGCATACCAATCATTACACCACTCTTCAACATTACCGCTCATGTCATAAATACCTAATTCGTTTGGTTTTTTCACACCAACTCTATGTAAATGGTCATCACCGTTTCTATTATACCATGCAATAGTTTGAGGTAGTTTTTTGCCGGCAAGTTGCTTCATTTTTTCTAATTGTCCGCCTCTTGCAGCATATTCCCATTCAGCTTCGGTTGGTAAACGGTAATGTTTTTTAAGTAATTTATTTAGTCTGGCAATGAATTCCTGAGCATCGCTCCAAGTAACATTATTTACCGGGCAATCATCGCACTGGTAAGAAGAAGGATTGCTTCCCATAATTCTTCTCCATTGCCATTGAGTAACCTCATAAGCGCTAATATTGTAATTTCTCATGGTTACACTATGAGCAGGTCGCCTATCTACGAGGCTTGAATCGTCTCCCAAATCAAATTTACCACCCTGCACCTTAATCATATAGATTTGAAAGGCGTTGTTTTTAGTTTTATTATATTTTCTTTGTGCAAAAGCAGGTGATAAAATCAACAGCACTAACACTAACGATAAAATTTGTTTCATAAAGTTTCATAAAGGTAAAAAAATCCATTAATTCATCTCAACTATTTTTGTCGGCTCTAAATTTGCATTGCGAATTGCAATATTTTGAGCTACTTTTTTAGCCAGGTCTATAAAAACTTTATAAGACACAGGCTCATCATTTATTACAGCAGGTATTCCTTTATCACCTCCTTCTCTAATACTTTGCACTATAGGTATTTCGCCCAAAAAAGGTAATTCAAATTGTTCTGCCATTTGCTTAGCTCCACCTTTGCCAAAAATATAATATTTGTTTTCAGGTAGTTCTAGCGGTGTAAAATAAGACATATTTTCTACAATGCCAAGTATAGGTACATTTATCTGTGGTTGCTTAAACATCATAATTGCTTTTCTGGCATCTGCCATTGCCACAGCTTGCGGTGTGGAAACAATGATAGCCCCTGTTACAGGTACTGTTTGTACTAAAGTTAAGTGTACATCACCGGTGCCGGGCGGTAAATCTATTACCAAATAATCTAATTCTTCCCAATAAACATCTGATATAAATTGTTTTAATGCAGAACTAGCCATTGGGCCACGCCATATAACAGCTTGTTTTTCATCAATAAGTAAACCTATAGACATTGTTTTAATACCAAAACGTTCAATTGGCATAATTTTACCTTGCCCGTTTATATCAATCATTTTAGGTCTCTCATCTCTTATTCCTAACATGATAGGTATTGATGGTCCATAAATATCGGCATCCAACAATCCAACTTTTGCACCTTCTGCGGCAAGACCAATAGCCAAATTTACTGCTACAGTTGATTTTCCAACACCACCTTTGCCTGAGGCAACCATAATAATATTTTTTACTCCGGGTAAAATTTCTTTATTATCCTTACGGTTACTGTTAACATTGGCATCCATTTTAATTGTAACAATAGCCTCTTTATCTACTAAGTGTTTTATTGCATTGATACAGGCATTTTCTATCATTGCTTTAAGCGGGCAAGCAGGTGTAGTTAACATTACTGTAAAAAAGACATGTTTACCTTCAATAATAATGTCGCTTATCATATTAAGGGTTACTAAATCTTTACCTAAGTCAGGTTCTTGTACATTACTTAAAGCTTCTAATACTGCTTCTTTTGTAATCATAATTATTTTTTTTAAGAAAAAATTTTATTGAACGCAAAAATAATACAATCAGGGTTAAATTGATTATAATAATTTTTATTTTTTGAATTAGTAAATATAGTTATATAAAAATTGCTAAATTATTATATAAAAAGAACTTGTTTAAAAACGTACTATAAAAAAATATTAACTTTGCTAATTATGAAAGGTAAACTTCTTTTTTCTTTAATATTTTTTATACTCAATCTTCTTCATTACACCAATACTACTGCACAATTAGCATTAGATAATATAATTGAAATAGATGGTGTAGTAATGACAGCCGATAGCTTAAGAGCTGTACCCAATGCTACAATACAGGTAAAAAATAAAGAAAGAGGGATAGAGTCGGCATATTCGGGTGTTTTTTCAATAGTATGTTATAAAGGAGATACTTTACAATTTAGTTGTATCGGTTTTAGACCCAAAGAATATGTTGTACCGAAGGAATTGAATGGACAATTTTTTTCTTTGGTGCAATTAATGATACAAGACACTTTTTATTTACCTGAAACCATAATAAGACCTTTACCGTCAAAGGAGGGTTTTAATTATGCATTTTTACATTGGCGTATTCCTAACGATTATTACGAGGTATCAAGAAACAATACGAATGCTATGGTTTTAAGAGCTTTAGCTTATACTTTACCGCATGATGGCAGAGAATCGCAAGCAGCATATCAGCAAAAACTGGCTAAAGAAGCTGTTTATTACGGACAGCAACAACCAATGAATATTTTAAACCCGATAGCATGGGGGCAATTTTTTGAGGCATGGAAAAGAGGTGATTTCCGCAGAAAAGATAATCAATATATAAGTGATTATTGAAACAAAATAGTACATGAGTGTTTTTATTTATTATATATTGTGTTGCATTATGCAAAATAATTTAATGAAAATTCCATTAATATGGTAAAATAAAAATACTGTTTATGTTATTATTTTGTTTGTGATAACTGAATAATAGTATATTTGAAATAAACTTTTTCATTTTCAAACATTCTAAGTGATGTTGATTATTTAACTTTTTTAATCACAAAAATTAATTTTCAGTAAAATCATTATTAAATATGTCTTATTTTTAATAATTTTGCAGTAAAAATAATAGAATATATAATTTTTAAAATAAATAGGAATTTAAAACAATATTGATAGTTTTTTGAATTTATGGATACAGAATTAATTAGTTTAAATAAGTATATCAGTTCTTCAGGTTTTTGTTCGCGTAGAGAGGCAGATAAATTGATTGAACAAGCCAGGGTAACAGTAAACGATGAGGTAGCATTACCCGGAACGAAAATTGCAATACACGATAAAGTAGAGGTTGATGGTGAGCCGCTAAAAAGTAGAAAAAAACCGGTATATCTTGCTTTTAATAAACCGGCAGGTATTACATGTACAACTGATGAAAAAGATAGAACCAACATTATCAGTTATATTAATTTCCCAAAAAGGATTTTTCCGGTTGGTAGATTAGATAAAGAATCAGATGGCTTGATTTTATTAACTAATGATGGTGATATTGTAAATAAGATATTACGTGCTGCTAATAATCATGAAAAAGAATATACCGTAAATGTGGATAAACCTATTACTGCTCATTTTATACAACAGATGAGTACAGGTGTACCAATTTTAGATACTGTTACCGCAAAATGTTATGTAAGAAAAGAAGGCGAGAAGCGTTTTAGAATAGTACTTACACAGGGTTTAAACAGACAAATAAGACGTATGTGCGAATTTTTAGGCTACAATGTAACTAAACTTACACGGGTTAAAATTATGCATATAAAACTAAATAGTTTGCCTCTTGGTAATTGGCGTTATCTTACACCTGCAGAAATTGAAAAACTAAATGAACTTTTGATTGATTCTGTAAATACTGAAGATACACTAAATATTAACAGAAAATAGCTCATTTATAAACTATTGTTTTCAAAATAAACTATTTTTACAAAAAAATAAAATCATAGTTCGCAAAATACAACTATGTATAAAATAGTTTTATGAATATCAGAAAATATATATTTAATGTCTTAGGTCTTAAAAATTATTTGAAAGTTCTGCATAAAGGATTTCATTTTATTTATTCTATTGGCATATTGAAAAATAACAATATTTATAAGTATCATTATTTAGATAAAAGCATTATACAAAAAGGCGACTATATTTTAGATATAGGTGCTAATTTGGGTTATTATACCAAACTGTTTGCTAATTGGACGGGTAATACCGGTAAAGTATTTGCCGTAGAGCCGGTTCCTGCTTTTGCTGAAATAATTAAATGGGGTACAAAAAAGTATTCTAATATTATATTATATAATGTAGCATTAGGTGAGCAAGAAAAAGAGGTAACTCTTACTACTCCAGGCAATTTTGGGTATCTTAAAACAGGGCTTGCTCATATAAATACAAAAAATGAGACAAGCAATAATTCTGAATTTTCTTTTAAAGCAACAATGAAAAAGGGTAGTGAATTATTTAAAACACTACCAAGATTGGATTTTATTAAATGTGATATTGAAGGGTATGAAGACATAGTAATACCTGAAATTAAAGATGTTATTTTAAAATATAAGCCAATCATCCAAATTGAAACTTGGGGTGACCAAAAACCTAAAATTGAATCATTTTTAACTAATTGTGGTTACGAAATCTATGATATTGAAGATTCGGTATTGAAACTAAGAAAGGAAATGAGAAAAGAAGATTATGGAGATTTGCTATTTATACATAAAGATAATAACAGTGTTTTAGATAGGTTACGTACCTTGCATTTAGCTAATTAAATCAATTTTATTTCAGGAATAGCACTATTTACTTACTAAAAATAGTCTTTTCTATAGAATTATTACCAAAATCATAGGGTATTGATGCTAATGATTCTATTGTTTTTGTAATAATTAAATTTGCTTTTTTGCCCGTTTTAATTGTACCCATTACATCGCTTACTTCCATAGCAGCTGCGCCATTTATTGTTACAGCATTAATTGCTTCTTCCGGAGTCATTTTTAGTTGAGTACATGCTATAGTTAATAATAAAGGTATATTACCTGACGGACAAGAGCCGGGGTTGTAATCTGTAGCTAAACAAACAGGTAAACCCGCATCAATCATTTTTCGTGCCGGCTGGTAGTGCATACCTAAAAAGAATGCAGCACCAGGCAGTAGGGTAGGTATGGTTTTACTGTTTTTTAATACTTCAATTTCTTCATTACCCACACATTCTAAATGGTCAACACTTATTGCATTATGTTTTATTCCTACTTGTACACCACCGGAATAATGTAACTGATTAGCATGTATTTTGGGTTTTAGTCCATATTTTAGTCCTGCTTCCAGAATTCGTTCTGTTTCAGGTATCCCGAAGAAACCCTCCTCACAAAAAACATCAATGTAATCGGCTAAACCTTCACTAGCAATAATAGGGAGCATCTCATTGATTATTAAATCTATATAAGCAGGTTTATTTTGTTTGTATTCAATAGGGTAGGCATGTGCTGCTAAAAAAGATGCTTTAATGGGTATATTATTATTTTCTTTAAGTCTTTTAATAACTTTAAGCATTTTTAGTTCGCCTGCCAAGCATAAACCATAACCACTTTTTATTTCTATACATCCGGTGCCTTGTGCCATT
Source organism: uncultured Bacteroidota bacterium (assembly GCA_903916555.1). GTDB lineage: Bacteria > Bacteroidota > Bacteroidia > Chitinophagales > Chitinophagaceae > CAIYTT01. Next base: position 13,728 of record CAIWXG010000219.1, on the reverse strand, counting down.
ACTGCCAAAAGGCGAATTAAACTTTGGTCGTAAAGTTCATTTTCAGACATTTTATTGAGTTTATTTGCTGAATTTAGAATTCCACCACCTCTGTTTGCAATTTCCTCGTAGCTAAGTCCCATTATTCTATCTACAAATTCTTCCTGTCTGTGTGCTGCAAATACTAAGTGGGTATGGCTGTCGCACCAAGCAGGTAATACTAATTTACCTTTTGCATCCATTTCTTCATCGGCATGGGTATTCGGAATTTCTTGCATAGTACCAAAACTATGAATAAGCCCATTTTCGATAATAAGCCAGGCATTATTTATAGATGGTAATATTGCTAATTCTTTGCCAAATACTTTTTGTTTATTTTCTGTGGCATATTCTACTTGTAATAATTGTTTAATGTTTGTAATAAAAGTACGCATAAAATAATTATTATATTAAAATAATAAGTGAAGGAAATAAATAAAAACAAAAAAGACGTGTTATTACACGTCTTGGAATGATATTAAGCGAGATGCTAAAAAATTAAATTACTTTATCGTTTACGGCATTTAGACCTTTCTTACCATTTTGTACTTCGAAAGACACCTTGTCATTCTCACGAATTTGGTCTCTTAAACCGGATACGTGAACAAAAATGTCTTGCCCACCATTTGCAGGTGTAATGAAACCAAATCCTTTAGTTTCATTGAAAAATTTTACTGTACCTTCTTGCATTTTGAATTGAATGAAAAATTAATAATACGCAAATCTACATTTTTTTTTTATAACAACAACAATTTCTAACTTTTAATAAAAAAAATATTTGTGCTAATAAAATAGTTAAATATTCTTACAATATTTACTGTTTTTAATATAATATTATGCAATTATTATTTTGATTTTGACAAATAATACTGCCAAACGTCTAATTTTTCAAATTTAAGAAGTATAATTGCAATACTTTTATTTATGATATTACAGGATACATTTTATACACAAACCGATGTTTTAAAAATAGCCAAAGAATTATTAGGTAAAGTTATTGTAACAGAAATAGACAATATCAAAACATCAGGGAAAATTGTTGAGGTTGAAGCATACACAGGTATAAACGATAAAGCATCGCATGCTTACAATAATAAGCGAACAGACAGAACAAAAATTATGTATTGTATGGGTGGTGTTGCCTATATTTATCTTTGTTATGGAATTCATCATTTATTTAATGTGGTAACAAATAGTAAAGACATACCCCACGCAATTCTTATAAGAGCAATAGAACCATTAGATGGCATTAAATACATGCTTGAAAGACGAAATAGGAGTACTCTAAAAACAACGCTTACTTCCGGACCAGGAGCTTTAAGCATGGCATTAGGTTTAACAACAATATATACCGGTATGAGTTTACAAAGTAAGGAAATACATATTGAAGACAGAGGAATAATAGTTAATGATATTATTTGCAATACAAGAGTTGGTGTATCTTATGCACAAGAGGATGCACTTTTACCATACAGGTTTTACATTAAAAATAATCCTTACGTTAGTAAGGGCAAAGGATTGTAATTATTTTGCCATAATATACCACACAACAATTATGATTTTTTTTTAATTTTTTTTGCAATGATACCACATGCAGCTACAGTAAAAAAACCTATGAACTTTATGAATACCCCAACCCACTCAAATGCATAAATATGCTGATTATAGTATTGACTGTTTTTGTAAACAAAAGAACTGGTATCTGTAAATATACTGCCTGCTATTACAAATACAAATCCTATTGCCGCTATTGTTATTCTTAATGGTGTACCCGAAAGCTTCATGTTAAATTATTTACTTGCATTATAAAAGTAGTATTTTATTACAAATACTACCTGATTATTATACTTTTTGTTTCTTTATAGTCACCGGCATTTAAACAACAGAAGTAAACACCGGGTGCCAAATTTTTTCTATTAAAAACAAATTTATGTTCTCCTGTTTCTAAATTACTATTTACAAGTGTTTGAATTAATCTTCCTTGCATATCGTAAACATCCAAAACAACATTTGCACTTTCTTTCATAATAAAAGAAAGTGTAGTTTCATTTGTGAAAGGATTTGGATAATTTTTAAAGTCTAATACATTGTTTGCCACATTAATATTTTTTACAAAATTAACCTCAGCCTGTTGGGTAATATGAGCAGAAAAGACACCATGCGAATGGGTTGCTACAGCGACTAAACCATCAGTAATACGATAATCCATTTGGTTAACAATAGATGCACCTATAGAACCGGTTCCTAATTGTGTCCAAACTGTAAATGTATCGTTTAGCACTGTAGTACCGAATAAACCAACGCTTGTACCTACAAGATAAACATAGCCATCGCTTACAGGCATAATGGTTGCCCAACGACAAGATGGGCCATCACCCGAACCATACCTTTTATTAGCTTCTAAATTGCCGCCAATATTAGAAAATGTTGCTCCGCCATCGTTAGAATAAAATAAACTTAATACTCCGTAATTAGAAAACACAACTATTAAATTGTCTGCATTTAATGGGTCTATTGCTATGCAACTAACATTACCACCACCGGGAAACTTCGATTTTGTAATACTTGTAAATGCAGGCGTGCCTGTATTCGCACCATCAATTCTAAACACTTTTTGACCAGATGTGCCAAAATAAACTCTGTTTGCCGGTATTGTTGATACTGCAACAGCCGTAATTTGATTACCTGATGTAGAGATAGAATCCGGAAATCTAACCCAATTTGTACTAATTGAATCGTAATTATTAGCATAAGGAATAGCAGCTAAATTATCATTTCGCCATAATGATTTGCCACCTGCCAGATACATTATGTTATTATTATTAGGGTCTATTGCAAATGGATTTACAAATAGATACCCATGCCCACCGATAGGGTCTATTCTTGCAAAACTGTCTGTACCACCAGCAGCATTAAGTCTCATTTTTCTTATTTTGCCATTCTGCACACTTAAAAAATAATCTTTACTGCTGTCTGCAATAGCACAAAATGTACCATCACCATTAAATGGTCTTACCCAAGGCGTAAGTACGCTTGCCGAATTTACAAACCAATTACCATTATCTTGTGTGCCACCAACAATAATATCGCTTGTGGTAGCATGGTCTATGGCACAAGCATAAAACAAAGATGTTAAATAACCATTATTTAAAGGATTCCAAGATATGGTACTTGCCGTATTATCAAGGCACTGGAATACACCACCATCGTTTGATGACAACATTTTATCGGGGTTACTTCTGTAAAATACAATTTCATGCTGGTCGGGATGGTGATTTAAATAAACCTGAAAATTGGGCATTGTTGTATGTGTGGCATAACCGCCAATATGTGTTGTATGTAAGGTATCTGCAAAGCCCGATGTGGAACGGAATAAATTTGTACCACCAATAAATACAGTATTGGTATCATTTGGTTTAGGTCTTACAGCCATATCGTAAGATTGTTGGGTAAGAAAATGATCGAAATAGGTGCCGGTGGCAGGCAGATTATGCGAAAAGTCTTGCCAAAGGCAACAACCGCTGTCTATACCATTGCCCGAAAAATATTTATACTTCCACAAACTTGTATATTCTATATTACCTAAAAAGTCTGTATCACTCTGTCCGTAGCCGGGTGAATTTGCCAAAAAATAAACTTGATTTTCATCCATTGGGCTTATACCAATTTTTACCCTATTATAGGTAGTAGGGAAACCTGCCGGTGTAATATTGGTAAGTGTTGCCCCTCTGTCGCTCGATCTGTAGATACCATGAAATGAACCTTCACTGCTCAATGTCATATAAACAATACCGGTACTGGTTACGGCAACATCAGTATAATAAGAAACAGCTGCTGATGTAGGAACGGTGATACATGACCAAGTAGTGCCACCGTCAATACTTTTATAAATAGCACCATAAGAAGCGGTATATACAATATCATTTAGGGTATCAGACGGGTCGGTAGCAACAGTCCAGTTTAGCTGGCTCCACTGTGAGAAAAGTGTACTATGTGTTGTTGTTGTAGATGGTAATAAAGACCAGGTAACACCGCTATCTATAGATTTATAAACACCATTTCCTAAATAGAATGCATAGCTTGCACTTGCAGAATTACCATAAGCCTCGCCTGAACCATAATACCAAACATTAGTATGACTCGTACGAGTATCTTGTGCTATGCAAGATACACTTGTACATTGTTGTAGCGGTGTGGTTTGTACCCAAGATACCCCTTGGTCTATACTACGCCAAATACCACCCGAAACGCAACCTACTATAATATTGTTCTCATTGTTTATATCAATTGCTAATGCGCGTGTTCTGCCTCCTACATTCCAAGGGCCTCTCTCGTTCCATACCAATGCAGAAGATGATGTTCTGCTCCCGGCAAAAAAAGATAAGTCGTTAGGAAGTGTTTTTGCAAAAGCCAATTCACGAGCTCTCATATTATCCGGTATTTTGCCGGTAGAAGGGTCTTTTAGTCTGTTTATTTCATATTGGATATTACCATTCTCCTCGCCTCCGCTACCATTATTCTCCTCCTCACTACTGTTATTTGCTGTAAAAGACGAATTAATAGCAAGAATGGTTACTGAAAATACAGCAACTAAAATATATATATAGTATTTCTTCATGAAAAATTAAATTATTACCATAAATGTAAGCTATTTTTTTAAAAGATAATAAAAAGGTAATTTTACCATACAAACGCATCAATTTTTTTTGAGTTGTAATAAAACATAAAAACATTGAAATAGCAACAATCATACATTTTTTATGCAAAAATTGTAGTTGGTATTACAACTACAATTACTTATTTTTAACAAAAAATATTTGTGCTAATAATATAGTTGAATATGATTGGTGTATTTATTGCATTAAATTTAATATAATAATAAAATTGTTTTTTATTTTTTGCTAAATAATCCGTTTGAAAAAAATATTCCAATCACATCAGTATTCCAGCAATTGTAGCAGAAAGGTAAGAGGCAAGTGTGCCGCATAATAATGCCTTCATTCCTAATTTTGCTAAGTCGGTTCTTCTTTCGGGTGCTAATGCCCCAATACCGCCTATTTGCATACCCACACTACTAAAGTTGGCAAAGCCGCATATAGCAATCGTTATAATCGTTAATCCTTTAGGCGATACTACCGGTACAGCAGCTGTCGTTAAATTTTTAAAAGCTACGAATTCATTAATTGTAATTTTTTGTCCTAATAAAGTAGCTGCATTATTAATATCTTGTTTTGGCACTCCCATAGCCCATGCAAAAGGGTAGAACAGCTTACTGAATATTAAATCTAAAGACAAGCCGGAATATATATGTCCTAATATCCAATTGAGCATTGCAATTAAAGCAATAAAACCAATGAGCATTGCAATTACATTCATAGCAATTTTAAATCCGTCTGATGCACCATGTGTAATAGCATCAACTAAATTAGTATATGGTTTTTTAACTTCAAGTTTCACTTTACCCATAGTTGGCGATACTTCTGTTTCAGGGAAAACAATTTTTGATATAACTAATGCACCAGGTGCAGCCATTAAGCTGGCGGCAATTAAGTAATCGGGTCTGGCACCCATATTAGCATATACAATTAAGATACCTCCGGCTATGCAAGCCAGGCTTCCACTCATGGATGCTAAAAGTTCACTTTTAGTCATAGTAGGCAAATAGGCTCTAATCATTACTTGTGCCTCTACCTGCCCTACAAATGCACTTGCTACATTACTTAAAGCTTCAGCACCACTTACTCGCATAATGGCATTCATTACTTTTGCAATTACAGATATTAGAAACTGCATTATTTTTAATTGATATAGAATAGCAACCAAAACACATACCAATATTATTGTAGCTGTAATATTAAAAGCGAAAACGAAATTAGGAGCAATACCATAATTAACTACACTACCTGCCGGAGTAAAAACACCAATACCGCCATAAACAAAATTTGCGCCTTCTTTAGCAAAGCCTTCCAGTTTCTGCATAAACTTACCTAAAAGTTGAAAAAACTGATTTACAGCAGGTATTTTCAATACAACAACTGCTATAGTAAATTGTAAAATAAGACCACTTAGTACCAGTCTATAATTAATTCGTTTTTTATTATTAGAAAATAAAAATGCGATACTTAAAATCAATACTATACCTATTAAGCCTATAAAACGCTCCATTAATTTTTGGGAATTTATTTTGGTAAAAATAGAAATTTAAAAGTATGAAAACAATTAGTATGTAGAAATTGTTACTTTTTTTTCAAATAAAAACGGCTGCTTTAGAAGCAGCCGTTTTTATTTGAAAAAATAAATAGATTAGTAAACTATTAATTTCTGAGTATTCATTTGATTGCCGGTTAATGTTTTTACTAAGTAAAGACCTTTTACTGTAAGTACATTTTGTGGTATTTCAATATGCTCTTCGTTAGAATTTAATTGTTGTGATGTAGTATATACTACTTTACCGGTAATATCACTAACTGTAGTAGTTGCCATTGTATTAGCAGCATGGTTTATAATTACATAAGCATTACCCTGAGTTGGGTTTGGTGCAATAACTACTTCATTAATGTTCGTTTTTATGTTAGAAACAGAAGCTGGTAAATGACTGAAATTAACTCGGTCCATATAGAAATTATTACCACTGCTATAACTTGCTATAAAACCGTCTACAGCTACACCCGGAAAATAACGGAAACGGATGATAGTATTTGCAGCTCTATATATTGGTGGTACAGGTATTGCCATAGGCGCCCAATCACCTTGAAATAATGGTGCATAAGGAATAGATAATGAACCTTTATTGGCTAAAGAATCGCGACCAATGCTGGTTATTGTATGCCAAGTTTTTGCATTATCTGTAGAACAATCTATTTGCATTCTATCATTAATATTTAAGCCATTGCTACTGCGTGAAGCACCAGAGTACATATAATTTAGGAAGCACGGGTCTGTTGAAGAGTAACCGGATAAGTTTACAGGAATACTGAAAAGGTCATCGTAATCGCCAATTAAAGAACCTGGACCAACAGGTGCACCTGTACCTGGGAAAGCACCCATTGATGGATTAAGTCTATTATCAAATCCATCGTATTTCATACAATAGTTATCATAAAAACCGGCAGTTGTGCAAAGTTCCCACTTGAAATTATTATTATAATAATTGAAAGTAGGCCACTTGTTGGCATCAATACTAGGATTAAATTCTTCATATATTCCATCTCCATTAACCGGGGTAGCATCAGCAACATAAATTGCTTGAGGGAAAGTTGCAGTACCAGTATTTGTATCAAGGCTTGCACCATGTCCTTTAGTACCCTTTGCTATCATAGTTAGGTCTATCCATCCTGTTTGAGTAAAACCTTTAGACATAAAAGTGGTGGAAGCAACATGTGTAACAGTATCAAAAATAGTTGTTCCATTTTGAGAAAACTTCCATTCTACAGTATATACGGTATCATTCCATGTTTCATTAATAAATCTTATTGGTTGATTATATCCGGTAAAATAATTTGCTTTATATTTGTCTGTATATCCTATTGCTGGTACTGCAGAAAATTCAGGAATTGGAGCTAAATCGGGTCTTGAAAGTAAAGAACCTGTAATTACCAAATTAAGGCTATCCCATAAATTATTTCTTCCTGCAACTGTTGTATTAAGACAAGCATGCATACGAACTACTTGCCCTTTAGTAAACATTTTATGGCAATAAGAATAGTCCATAATATTTTGTGTATTTGCAGTATCTGGGTAATCAACTAAAGAATCGTAACCGGAAGCTGTAGGATATAATTTAAAATAATTTAAAGCACACACAGAGTCATATAAAGAAGCAGGACTGCAATCTAAATGGCCTCTAGTCGGTGGGGTATCATCTACCAGGTCGTCGCCTGGAGGGCAAACACCTGCACCTGCACTATTATTATTTCCCCATGTATGCATAAGATTAAAAACGTGTCCCATTTCATGGTTAATTGTTTTGCCATCATACGGAATATCATTATGCATATAGTCATAATCGCACAAAATACCATCGTTAGCAGGTTCGGTAGCTGCACTTGCAGGAGGTATAGCATAAGCGGCGGCAGTAAAGCCACCTGATGCGGGGATAACATTTACGCACCAAATATTAACATAAGAATTATTTGGCCAATCATCAAATTTTGCTTGTTCACCTGCTGCATAGGTAAGGTAAGAACGATGTCTGGTAATACCTTTTGTTTGGTTACCATGTGGGTCTATTGTTGCCAAATGCAAACGTAAATGTGGATTTCCAACCCATTTTTTGAATGGGGGAATTACCTCAGAAGTATCTGGATTAGTACCTGCATATACAATGTTCCAACCGGTTAGGTCATCAAAAATCTGGTCATCAGTTAACCATTCTGCACTATTATTATAGTCGTGTATAACATGCACAACAACAGGAATATCGTACCAAAAAGAATCAGGATGTCCTGAATCTGATGTTCTTTGGGCTTTTGAAAGGTCGAAATTCTTTACACCATTTTCCAATTGTTTGTTTAATGCTTCTTCTATTTGAGCATATTCCGGGTGTAATAATAATTTTTGTCTGTGTACTTCGTCAGTATAACAATGTAGTTGGGCAAAACTTTTAGTACCTAAAAATGCAATTGCCAATAAAAATAATACAAGTCTTTTTTTCATCTTTCTTTTTTTCTTTATAAAGTGTTCAAAATTAATAAAATAATAAAACTGCAAAGATTTTTTTTAGAAAATAATTATAAAATTACCAAAAATAAATAATTCTCTCAATTTTTTTATTGTTTTTATGTGATTAAAATATTTAATGTTATTAGTAAATACTTAATTTTTGTACTTTGTTTATACCATCAATAGTTATATTTACTAAATAAATACCTGCCGATGGAAATATATTTCTTGAAATAAATTCTTGTTGGATACTACCCGGACTAAAATCTTTATTTATTTCAAAAATTGTTTTTCCTGTAATATCACTAATTACTATTTTTATTAAACCGGTATTACCGGTTTTAAATACAATGTTTGTTCCGTTGGCTGATGGGTTTGGGTATATATTTACCGGTTCATTGGTGTTCATTGTTTCTTTTACTCCTGCCGGATATGGATAAAAATAAAAATTATCTAAATATAAATTATTACCTAAATCACCGGGCAGAAAACGAAATCTGAAATAAGTATTATTTGCTCTATAGGTAATGGGTATGCTAACTGCAATAGGTTTCCAATTAGTTGTAATATTAGGAATAAATTCAGTACCATGTATGCCGTTGTTAGCTAATGTATTACTATTATAACCTGTAAGTTTACTCCATCTTGCGCCACCGTTAGTACTTACTTCTACTTCAAGTGAATCACCTACCGAACCTGTATAAGATGGTCTTCTTGCACCTGCTATAAAGAAATTTAAATATAAGTTATCTGTAATTCCGTTAAAGTTAAACGCCGGAGTAAAGAAATCATCATGGTCGCCAATAGCATTACCGGTTTGTCTGTTGGATGTATCGTAAGAACGGTAACGAATACAGCTATTATCGCCCCAACCTACACCATTATAAAACTGCCATTTATACTGATTATTATAATAATTGAACATGGGCCAATTGTTAATATCGCTTGACGCTGCAAACTCTTGTACATAGTTAGTAGCAGGTATTGCGGTTGTATCTGCGGCATAAACAGCATTTCTATTAATTAAGGTATCGCTGCCTGCATTAGAATTCGCAATTAAAGTAACAGTAACCCATCCCGGTACAGAAAATTGATTACTAACATTTGTCATACTTGTTGAAGTTGCATTTGTTGCTCCATTAGAGAAATTCCAAAGTACATCTGAAATCGTATCATTCCAGCTTTTGTTTGAAAATTGAAATGTGAGCGGACTATTGAAAGCCAGAAAATAATTTCTTGAATCCGTAATAATTCCGGAGCCATTAGCTCTATTTACAATGTAATCTGCAATTGGAGGTAAATCGGGCATGGTGGCTAATGCTCCGGTAGCGGCAAGATTTGATGGTGAATATAAATTATTTCTATTTGCAGTTGTATTTCTTAATGCAGTACGCATTCTAACAACTTGCCCTTTGGTAAACATATCTTGGCAATAAGTATAGTCCATAATATTTTGGGCATTTGTTGTGTCCGGGTAATCAACTAATGAATCCACTGTGCCATCCATAGATAAATAAGTTTTCATGTAACCTGTGGCACAAGTAGTATCATAAAGGGCTGTTGGTACACAACCAACCGGACTATGCCCCATTGTAGGTGGGGTGTCATCAACCCCGTCATCGCCACAGGCAACACCCGGGTTATTTGAATTACCCCATGGATGCCATAAATTGAGTACATGTCCTAATTCATGAGGGATACATTTAGCATAATTTGCATAAGAATAGAGTGCAATTACACCATCGTAATAAGGTATGCTAGCGCCCATAGATGGTAGATAAGCATAAGCGGCAGCCCCAGTAGATGCTGCACCGAATGTATTTATAAACCAAATATTGATGTATTTACTTTGTGGCCATGGTAAAAATTTAGCACCGTCGTCTGCATTAAAAGTAAGATAAGATTGAAAACGTGTAACTCCTTTTGTAGGTTTACCGTTGGGGTCAATGGTTGCTAAATGGAAATGCATACGTGCATTACCTATGTATTGTTTAAAAGGGGCAATTACATTAGCTGTATCTGCATTTTGTGCATTGTAACAGGTAGTGTAATAATTTACGGCATCATAAATAACATTGTCATCAATGTTTTCATAACCATAATCGTGTATTACATGTACTACAATGGGTATGTCGTATTCTGTAGTGTCTGTAGTGCTTGAAGTTCTTAACCCAAATTTAGCTAAATCACCATGATTGGTAATCGCATTCATTTGTTCATCAAATTGTTTTTCATATTCAGCAATTTGGGGGTATTTTTCAACCAATTTATGATATTGAATATCTGTAGAGCATGGCTGCTGTGCTGATAAGTTTGTTAAAGGTAGTATTCCTACCAAAGAAAGCATTATAATTTTTCTAAACATTACAAATAAATAATAGAGAAATAAATTGTAAAATTAATTACTTATTATGATTTATAAAAAAAATCACAATTTTATTTTAAATATAATTTTTTGTATTTCTTTGATTCTGTTTATATAAATATCAATTGGAAAACAATTAGGAAGTATTATTTTATTTCACAAAACAACCACTAAAATTTACATCGTTTATATTATCCTGAATTAAATAATAATAGATGCCTTTTTGTTTAAGTTCATTTCCAATAGTTATCTCTGATATATTTGATATATTATATTTGTAAATAACTTGTCCTAAATAATTATAAATCAATAATTTTCCTTCAATTATAGGTTTGTCAAATATAAGTTTGCTTTCTTCTGAAATAGGATTGGGGAATAAATGTACCCTTTCAGTTACCGTTTTTATTTCATTATATTTTGTACTTGCGCAACTTGCAGCATTATCAAAATTCCTGTTTGCCTCAACTCCTTTTGTTGTAACTGTGGCACTTATTACAGCTTGATTACCTTTATTATAAAAGCAGGTAAGCTCATCAGACAAGGAACCTATATAATTACAAACACCACTACTTATATATATAGGGTATAAAGAATAATATACATCATTTGTACAACCTAAACCCTCTATAATTAAATAATTTATTGAGTCTCCCATAGCGTATGTTCCGCCAACAAAAAAAGTATCAATACCTGCAAATTGCCATGTTTTATGCCAAATACTGTTTATTAGTATTGAATCTTTGTGTGTAACCCAGCAAATAGATTTAGATAGGGTAGGCAAGTTATAGCTTACAGTATCTCCTACATTCCAATTGTAATCATACAATAAGTATTCTGATGTGTCAACAATTGAACTATAATAGCTTAGAATATTATTTGGTATTATATACACTTTATTTAATAATGTATCTTCTCTAATATAGCATTTTTGACCGGATTGACTCCAGTTTGCATGCAAAACATTATAAGTATGCCCAAAAGCTGTATAGATACCTGAATAATAATTTTTAATGCTACTGTCATAATGTAAAAAACCTGTGCCACAATTAGTTTGATAGAAATGCCATACATTGGTAGTATCTTTAAACCTTATTTTTTGAGCAAAAGTGTTTAAAGCAATAATACATATAATTACGCTTAATGAGATTTTTTTCATACAATAAAATATACAACTCAAAGTTAGTGAAAATAATTTGAGTAGTATTTGTAAAAATAAATGAATTTATTTTTAGTTGGTTTTAAAAAACAAATTCAATTTACTAAGTACATTTGCTTACTACTTAATATAAATTTCAAAAACGAGTACTTCTAATGTCTGATACACAAAAACAAATTTTTTTAACGCAATCACCTACACGTTGGCAGCGATTTAAATGGGGCTTCAGAATAATATTATTGATATTTATTTTGCTATTCGCAGTTGTGTTTCTTGCATTGAAAGATTTCTTATTTGTACCCGATTTGCCTAAAATAAAAGCAGATAATTCACAATATTCTGCAATTTTAAATCAAGGAAAAAAAGAAACAAATAAAGCCATTAATAAAAAATATGAAGGCTTTAGTAAATTTATAAATGAAAAGTCAAGTCAATTAAAACATATAAGATATGTAACTAAAGCAGACAGCTTTCACATGCAATATGCTGCCCCGATTCGTGCTGCATTTTATGATGCTAAAGATGAGCAATCGTATTTTTCTCTAAAAAATAATGTATCTAAACTCAACATGCTGTTGCCGGAATGGATGTATATTGATTCTGTTGCAGATACTGTTTTTGTGAACTCTGACTTTAGAGGGCAAGATATTATTAAAGGTTCGGGTGTACCTGTAGTTGCTATGTTCTCCAATTTTTCGGGCGATGATTTTTCAGGCAAGATATTGCACAGAATATTAAATGATACTGTAAAGCGTGAAAAAATAATTAATCAAGTTATAGAAATTATAGAAAAAAATCATTTCGCAGGTATCAATATTGATTTTGAAGAACTGCAAGAAAAGACTGATGAGCCATTGATTGCTTTTATGCAACATTTATACAACAAAATGCATGCGAAACACTTATTAGTAACTATGGATATTTCCCCGTTTAATGGTGATTTTAATGTAAAAGAACTTGCAAAATATAACGACTATATCTTTTTAATGGCTTACGACGAACATAGTAGCGGTAGCATGCCGGGTGCTATTAGTTCACAGTTATGGATTGAAGCAGCAACAGATGAAATTTTGAAACAGGCAGGCCCCGGCAAAATTATTTTAGGATTAGCAGGATATGGTTATGACTGGCCAAAAGGAGATAAAGCAAATGATGTTTCGTATGCGGAAGCATTAAGTATAGCGTCAGAATCGGAAGGTAAAGTGAAATTTGATACAAACACCTATAATTTAAATTATAACTATTTTGATGAAAATAATATTGAACACAATGTCTATTTTACCGATGCTGCAACCAACTTTAATACCATTCGTTTTGCTGCCGAAAATAATTTAGCAGGTGTGGCATTATGGCGTTTAGGCAGTGAAGACAGCCGTTTATGGACATTTTATAATAAAGATATTAGCGATAAAGGCATTGATAGTTTTAATTACAGTCAACTAAATGAAGTTCATCAAAGTAATGATGTGGATTATATAGGAGAAGGTGATATTTTAGATGTAATAACAACGCCTAAAGCCGGGCATAT
>CAIWXG010000218.1 GCA_903916555.1 uncultured Bacteroidota bacterium | reverse complement strand
TTTATTTTTATCTTCCCAAAGAAAAATTTGTGGTGGCAATACTTCTTCCAATTTCACCATCAATTCTCTTACCTCTTTACTAAGCATAGCAGGTAACCAACGTATAGTAAATGCTTTGTTGGGTTTCTGTACTATTTGAGGCACAATAGCACCTTTGGCTATAAGGTGTAATGCAAAATTAAAAATTGTATGTAGCGATGCCGTAGATGGCTGGTAATCAATGGTTTTAGCACTAGGTATCTGTGTTATCTGAGCCAAGAAATCCGAAAAAGAAAATAGGGTATCATTTACATAAATTTTTGATTGATAATCTTTATCTATAGTTACTTTATTAATGCTGTGTGTGTTTATTTGCTTTTCATCTTTTTCTGCATTTTGTAATACGGATGCCAAGCTTATTTTACCCTGAACTATTTTTTGTGCATTTTTTACTACTCTACCTAATTCTGAAATGTATTTTTCTTTAAAATTGCCACCATTTGTATAAAACACCGGTGCATCGGTAAGTAGTGCCGTTAATGCCTCATGAATTGCAGGTATGTTTGTATAAGACAGTTTATTATATGCATTTTCAATATTATAGGGTTCGTTTATTGCTTGTTGTTTGTCGTGTTTATCAAAATAAAGGTCTGTAATAGTAGGGATCTCAGTATTTTCTTTTGTTACATATATGTTTCTTTTATTAAGTTCGCTTATCAGGTCTACATTATGGAGGCTAAATACTAGAAATGGATTATTGTCTATTTCTGAACAGACTTTATAAATAACGGCAGCCAAATGCTTACATGGCACTGCCCAGTCCGGACAACTGCATTGCATTTTAAAATCTGTCCATTGCTTAGGAAAAACTTTCAACCCCATGCTTTCGGCAATTAATAAAACATCGGGTTCGAGCTGCCTATTAAGCATTTTTGAAATAATTAAGGGTCGCAAAGCAAGCGAATCTATAAAAATACCTAAATCGGGTTCAAAAAAGGGAGGTAAAATTATATCTACATTATAGGGTTTGGGTCTGGAACCTATTACTTTTGCATTAATATGATTGCCCTTAATTGTAATTTTTGTAACTGCACCTTTACGAGCATAGCTGCTACCCCTTGGCAGGCGATTGCTATAATCAATATTATTAAGTGAATTAAGCCATTGTTGTCCCCACCATGTTTGCCCGAATGTTTGACCCATTTTGCCTGTATTTTAACAAAGACAAATGTAAATTATCAAGTTGAGACTTTTGCAGATAGATATTGACAAGTGTTAGTAATAGAAAATGATTTATTTTTAGTCCTATGTTCTAACTAATTTAGGAAAGACCATTGTGTAATAAAACCAAGAAGATATTAAAATTCTTTCTGCCTTTTTACTTTATTCTTATTAAATTTTTCTGTAAATCTGCCTAAAAAGGTATTTGGACACAATTCAAAAAGTGTTTTATTATGATTCTTTCCTAAATTATTTACTAATCTTATTGCAGCCCATAAGTCGTTGTACTTTACATGTTCACCGTCTATAAAATAACATTTTGTACCATCTTCAAATAAACCAAATGGAATATTTTTATTTAATTTTTCAGCAATATGCTCTACTCTTAAATTACTTTCCATATATCGTTTTTGAAACAAAATAGACTTTCGACAAAACTAATTAAGTAAAATGAATTTAATATTATTTATTTGTTAGAAATTTCAAAAATAATATTTTATTTTAGGAATATGTAATTATCTATTATTGATATATAGTACACATTATATTACATAACATGCGTTAAAGTATCCTTTTCACAATCGTCTCTAAATTACTATTTCCCAAATTCTTAATTTGTAAAATACCGGGTGTTTTGCCTATGGCTATAGTACCCAATGTTTCATTCATTTTTAATGCTTCTGCCCCATTTTTTGTACCCCATTTTAAGAGTATTTCCCAGCTAAATTCGGGGTATGCCTTTTTTATTGTTACCAACTCTGCTAAAATAGATAATTGATGATTGGATGCTAAACTATCTGTACCTATACATACATTAACATTTTCATTGTATAATAAGCAAATATCCGGCAATTTGTTTTCTATATATAGGTTTGCATTGGGACATAAACACCAGTGTGTATCTGCAAATCTGTTTTTTGCATATAGCACATCTTCTCGGCTTGTAAATGTATTATGTACTAATATCAGGCTGCAAGCCGGTAAAAGCCATTCGCCATAAGATTGCAGTGAAGACTTACCGGTAGGCATAAATTCGTTGTAATTGATACCTAAGCCAGCCAATAGCTCGCAAACTCCTCCTTGCCTACTTTCATAAAATTCATTTTCTTCCTTACTTTCCTGATTATGTATAGAAATTACATTACTGCCTATATGTGTACTTATATAAGCGAACAATTTAGCCGATACGGAATACGGTGCGTGTGGTACAATAGATTGTTTTAGAATCGGTTGGTCTAATTGCTGTTTACTATATTCATTATGTGTATGTAATGCAAAGTCGAAACATTTCAATGCATTAGCCTCTGTAAAGCCAATTGCTTCAACAAATGTTTGAAAATGGATTTGTTTTCTTGCTCTTAAATCAATTGTCTCGGAAGTATTTGCTATATCTCCAACTGCTACTACCCCATTTCTTATTAGTTCTTCATAAGCAGCATGTCTGGCTGCTTTCTTTTGCTCGGCATTAAAATCATTTCTATGTGCCGGTATGGTTCTTAAAAAGGGTATAAGTCCGGTATGTTCAGGTATTACATCCTTCATGTGCGACAGTTCCAAATGACAATGAACATTAACGAAACCGGGAGCTAAAATACCTTCAAAATATTCAGCGTCTTTTTGACTGACATTCTTAATAGATACAATTTCACCTTTATCACTTACCTCTATTACAGTACCATAAGGTAACCAATTATTACCATCATGTATTTTATCTGCTGTAAGAAAACGCATTATATAAAATAATAAATATACGATTACTAACTCTTAAAATGCTTTAATAACACCACTTCTCTTTCATCAAGGAAACGCCATTTGCCTCTTGGTAAATTCTTTTTCGTTAGCCCTGCATACATTACCCTATCTAGTTTTACGACTACATAACCTAATGCTTCAAAAATTCTGCGTACTATTCTATTCTTTCCACTATGAATTTCTAAACCTACCTCATTTTCATTTTCCAAATAGGCTAATGCATCTGCATGGGTGATGCCATCTTCCAGCTCTACTCCACCTATTACTTTTTCAAAATCTGCTTTTGTAAGTGGTTTATCAAGTGTTACATGATAAACTTTTTTTATTTCATAAGACGGATGAGATAGCTTTTGTGTCAATGTACCATCATTAGTAATGAGTATTAATCCTGATGTATCCCTATCAAGCCTGCCAACCGGATAAACTCTGTCAACACCGCAATTTTCAACTAAATCTACTACCTTTCTGCGTCCTTGCGGGTCGTCATTAGTAGTAATATAGCCCTTGGGTTTATTTAATAATATATATACATTTCCTTTAGTCGGAATCAGTTTTTTGCCGGCACTTGTTACTTTATCGCCTTCCTGTACCTTATATCCCGGGTCTAAAATCAGTTCTTCATTTACTTTTACTTTACCTTTTCTTACAAGGTCTGCTGCGTCTCTGCGGCTACATTCACCACTATGTGCTATATATTTATTTAATGGCATAGGCAATTCAGGTTTGCCGCCTAAACTATCTTTGCTTTTAGATTTATTGTTGTAAGGTCTCTTATTTTCACCAAAATTTCCTTCTTTCTCGTTACTATCACTATTATACCTACGTGCAGGTCTATCACTGGTATCTTCTTTATCATCAAATCTTGGTTTAGAGCGATATGGTTTTACATTTTCTCTACTAGTTCTATTCTCACTTACAAATCCTTTTGTGTCGTTATCTACATTTTCATCATCTGTTTGCTGAGTTTTGTTTGTAGAATCTATATTTTCTTTGCTTTCAAATTCAGGTCTGTTATTATAGGGCTTTGGTCTGTCTCTAAAAGGGCGACTTTCACCACCTTCTTTTCTTACAAATTTTTTTTCACCAAAACTATCAGTCTTTTCTTTTCTATCTCCAAAACCTTCCCTGCCCGAATAGGGCTTTGGTCTATCCCTAAAAGGACGACTTTCACCACCTTCTTTGCGTTCCCATTTCTTCTCACTAAAATTTTCTGTATTTTCTTTTCTATCTCCAAAACCTTCCCTGCCCGAATAGGGCTTTGGTCTATCCCTAAAAGGGCGACTTTCACCACCTTCTTTGCGTTCCCATTTCTTCTCACTAAAATTTTCTGTATTTTCTTTTCTATCTCCCAAACCTTCCCTGCCCGAATAAGGCTTTGGTCTATCCCTAAAAGGACGACTTTCACCACCTTCTTTGTTTTCCCATTTCTTCTCACTAAAATTTTCCGTCTTTTCTTTTCTATCTCCAAAACCTTCCCTACCCGAATAAGGCTTTGGTCTGTCTCTAAAAGGACGACTTTCGCTACCTTCTTTTCTTACAAATTTTTTTTCACCAAAACTATCAGTCTTTTCTTTTCTATTTCCAAATTCCCTCTTCTCTCCATACGGTTTTGGTCGGTCTCTAAATGGACGGTCATCATTTCTTATTGGTCTATCGTTACTAGGTGTAGTGTTATTTTCAGATGAGTTAGAGCGACCTCCGCTGCGAGAATTCCGAGTTGAGTCTGCGTTTTTTACTTCTTTGTCTGTGTCTTTTCTACTGTAAGTACGTTTTTTAGTTTCTTTAGCTTCATCGGTATCTCCGCTATATTCATCCTGTCCTTTATCTTTTCTTTTGCCAAATGCGCTGCCTGTATTCCTTGAAGTCTTTTTGTCATCACGTTTTCTAAATGTATTTCCTCCACTAGTTCTATCGCTGCTACTGCGAGATTCTTTTTTTTCCATTATTTTTTTTCACTTGATAAAAAGCAAAGATACGGTATTTTAGCCCCTTCTTTATTACCTACATATAATTAATTTATAAAAATTATTTTTTCAAAAGTTTACATCTTGCTTGTTCTTCAATTAAAATTGGCATTGCTTCTCTAAAAACAGTTAATATTAATTGTAAATGTTCTCTCATTTCTTCTATATGTTTACCTTCCTTGGCATACGATTCTATTTTCATTAAATGATCATACATATCTGATACTTTAACAAAAATAACACTTGACTTCATAGAATGAGACAGCTTTCTTATTGCAGCCCAATCCGTTGTGCTATCCATAATTAGTTGTTCTAATTTCAATAGCTGCTTTGGCACATGCTCTAAAAATAGGCTGATAACTTCAAAAATATACTTAGGGTCTCTGCCTGAAAGTTGATATAAAGATTCTAAATCTACAACGCTTGTTTCCATAATTACTGATTTGTTTTTCAATTGCTTTTATGTACTATATCCAAAATAAGATCAACCAACATTGTTGTCTCAAAAGGCTTTGCAATACAAGTGTTCATACCCCATGCTATACATTTTTCATATTCGCTAAGTAAAGGGTCGGCTGTAATACCTATAATAGGTATATTACTCTTTAACTCTTTTCTAATATAATGCGAAGCTTCAAATCCATCTAAAACAGGCATGTGCAAATCCATTAACACAACATTGAAGTTATGTTCTCGCATTTGGGCTATTGCCTCTTTGCCATTAATAGCTGTATGTGTTTCTGCTCCTTCTTTTTGAATCATAAATTTTACAATTTTCTGATTCAGAACATTATCATCAACTAACAAAATTTCAACTCCTGATAAACGATGCAAGATTATTAATTATTAATCCAAAAGTACTGATTTATTTCCAAAAACTAAATAGCGATAAAATATATGTACATACACCTATCGAATAGTTAGTTAATTATCTTCAAGTTAAATAATTTTTTCAATATTTCAAAACCTGTTCTCTTTATACACAATGATATTTATCAGCAGAACTATATATTTAACAAAATATTTTAATTATTTTAAATATAAAATTTACAATGTACTGACAATAATCATTGCAAGTTAATATAAGCTTAATCTATTTTTGCACAAAATAATTAATCAATGAAGTTTCGACCTCTTTTTTTTAAATTTATTATTGTATCAGTTTCAATACTAAATATAAGTTTCTGCTTTGCTCAAGATAAGAAAAATTTAGCTTATCCTGATGAAAAACATTTTAAAAATCTTAGACAGCTTACTACCGGTGGCGATAATGCAGAAGCCTACTTCGGTTTCGATAATGAGCATATTACCTTTCAACGACAAAACCCCAAAGAAGGTCTTAATTGCGACCAAATATTTTATGGTACTATTCCTAAATCAGATAAAGACTCTTTTAAGTATAAATTGGTAAGCACAGGCAATGGCCGCACAACTTGCGCCTACTTAATGCCAGACCATAAACACTTTCTTTATGCTTCTACACATAAAGCCGGTAAAGAATGCCCTCCTACACCGGACCGTGAAAAAATTAAAAAATATGTATGGCCTATTTATAGCAGCTACGATATTTATGTTGCCGACTTTAAAGGTAAAATAACGAAACAACTTACAAATACACCCGGCTATGATGCTGAAGCTACCATATCGCCCAAAGGCGATAAAATCGTTTTTACAAGCATGAGAAATGGCGACATAGATATATATACCATGAATATTGATGGCTCTAATGTAAAACAAATAACACACGATATTGGCTACGATGGCGGAGCTTGTTTCTCGCCTGATGGTAAAAAAATCGTTTGGCGTGCCTCAAGACCTTCTACACCTGAAGAACTAAAAGAATACAAAGACTTATTGACTCAAGGCTTGGTAATGCCTACCCACATGGAATTATTTATTGCAAATGCAGACGGCAGCGATGCCCACCAAGTAACACATTTAGGCAAAGCAAACTGGGCACCTGCTTTTACTCCTGATGGAAAAAAATTGGTATTTGCTTCAGATTACGAATACGAACGTGGTTTCCCTTTTAATTTGTATTTAGTAAACTTAGATGGCACAGGCCTTGAAAGAATATCGCATGATAGCAGTTTTGATGCGTTCCCCATGTTTTCTCCGGATGGTAAAAAATTCATTTTTTCATCGAACCGCAATAATGGTGGCGGACATGATACTAACGTCTTTATTTGCGATTGGGCAGATTAATACATAGTGTTTGATTATATAACAAAAACCAATACTATATATATTCCACAACATTAATAAATATATTAATGTTGTGGAATATATATAGTTACAATTGTGCCTTCAGTAGAATTTGATTCAAAATGCAAAGTACCATTTATTGTTGCTATATATTCAGATACTAATTTTAAACCCATACCACTACCTTTCTCATTTTTTGTACCCACAGTATAAGACGACCATTTTTTATTATTCAATGCATCTTTAATAGTGTCATTCATACCAACACCGTTATCAGCAATTTTCATAATTAAAAAACGGTTCTCTATAAATGCAGAAACAGTAATAATACCATTACTTGTAAACTTATTTGAATTGGCAATTAAATTTCTAATAATAAATTCATAGCCTAGGTTACTTCCATATACAACAAAATCAGGCTTAATAGAGTTCTTAAATTGATTGTTCTTTGCCTTAGCAACTAATTGACAACAATCAAAACACTTTTCACAAACATCATGCAAATTAAAATCTGCCTTTAACTCTGTAGAATAATTTAATAATAACTTACCCCAATCTACTATATTATTTAATAGATTTACAGTATTGCCTATTTGTACTTCTACTAAAGCATCTATTTCCTTTGATTCATCATCTGAAATAAAACCTTCATTTTTTAACTCAAAAGTCGCCTTTATAGTATTTAATGGTCCACGAATGTCGTGTGCCATTATAGTTATAATTTTTTGCTGGTTTTCTATAGATTTTTTAAGTTCTCTATTACTAATACGCAGTTCGAAAAGTTTAATTATCATTTTGCTTAAAACAGATAAAGCAAACAATTCATCTTCACCTAAATGTCTTGGTATTGTATCAATAATACAAAGTGTACCCAATTTATAACCTCTGGGACTAACAAGAGGCATACCCGCGTAGAAGCGTAGATGGGGATAGTCTTTTACTAATGGGTTATCAGAGAAACGATTATCTTTTATGGCATCTCGAATTTCAAAAATCCCTTCTTGTAATATTGCATGACCACAAAAAGAAATACTTCTAGATGTTTCGGAAACATCTAACCCTACGTTGGCTTTAAACCATTGTCTGTTTCTGTCTATAAGTGTAATTAATGCTATGGGTACATTACATATTTTTGATGCCAATTGTACAATTTCATCAAATTCTTTTTCATAAACAGTGTCTAATAGTTCATATTTATATAATTCGGCAATCCTTAATTCTTCATCAAATGGTAAATTGGGTGCAATCATATAAACAATTTTTGCTTTGTTTGCAAAACTACTAAAAACTTGCTTAGAAAATAATATAAAGCTAAACTTATTTGTTACAATATTGTTTAGTTATTATAGTAAACGTATAAGTTATTTTACAAAATTGAATTACTCATAAAAAATAAATACAATAAGTGCTTACCATATAATAGATAGTCTAAATTATTCCGTTTCATGCCAAAATGAAAACAAGAAATACAAAATTTTATGTATGCCTTTTAGAATGGAGTTAAATAAATAGAGTTTCATTATTTTTGCAATCTAAATTGTAAATAAATATACAATAACACAAACTATGTACAGAATCGGACAAGGTATTGATTTTCATAAATTAGTTGAAGGAAGAGAGTTTTGGCTAGGTGGTATTTTAATACCTCATACAAAAGGTGCCCTTGGCCATTCTGATGCCGATGTATTGCTACATGCCATTTGCGATGCCATGCTTGGTGCAATTAGCTTAGGTGATATTGGTATGCACTTCCCAGATACAGATAATGCATTTAAAGGAATAGACAGTAAAATTTTACTTAAAAAATGTTATGAATTAATACAAAATAAAGGCTACAAAATTGTAAATATAGACAGTACAATACTTTTGCAAGCACCCAAAATTCGTAAATATGTAGATGAAATGAGGCTTGTGATTGCCGATATATTACAATTGTCCTCTTTCGATGTTTCTATAAAAGCAACAACGACTGAGCATCTTAGCTTTATTGGCAGAGAAGAAGGTATTGTAGCTAGTGCAAATATATTATTACAAAAAATGAATATTATATAGTATTTACATAAAACTGATGTAAACCTTTAAATTAAATACGCAACAAAAACAATGCTTAATATGTAAAATAATAACTATTGTTTTGCAGCTTTGGCTTTAAATTTATTAATGGCATTTCGGGTAAATTCACTTAATACAAGCCTACCACTAATTGCGGCTCTGTTTGCAAGTAATGTATCCCAGTTTTCTGTTCCTTGCCAAAAAATAGATTTTAATTCTGCCATCGCATCCGGGCTGCTGTGAGCTAATCTTTCTGTTAATAATTGCACTTGTTTATCTACCATAGCTATATCAGGATAAATTTCGGAAAATAGACCATGCATATATGCCCAGTGTGCAGTACGCCATTCGGTAGCATCTATTGCCAACTGAGAAAAACATGCCATACCTATTTTACGTTCTACGGCAGGCCCTACCACAAAAGGCCCAATACCTACAGCTAATTCGCTAAGCTTTACCGATGCTTCTTCTACAGCAATAGCATAATCTGTTGCAGCAATAATACCTACACCGCCGCCAACAGCCTTACCTTGCACACGGGCAATAATTAATTTGTTGCTTTTACGCATTGCATTAATTACATGTGCAAAACCACTAAAAAATTGCTTACCCTCGTCTTCATTACTTACAGCCATTAACTCATCGAAAGATGCACCTGCACAAAATGCTTTAGAGCCTGCACTTTTTAATACAATTACCCTAACATTGCTCACATCGTTTATTTGTGTAATGGTATGTGCAAGGTCTTTAAGAATAATTGCAGGCAAAGAATTACTTGACGGATGATAAAATTCTATAGTAGCTATACCATTATTTACATGGCTGTTGACATAAGCATCTGTATGTTGCATTAAATATGTTTTTTCGTTTATAAATAATTTTGTTGGAAAGTAAATAGAGTACAAAGTTACTAAAAGCCATTTATTCTCCTAATTAAGCCTTAAAACGATAAGATGAATTATATGCACATTTCACAAATTGGGGATTAGATACTCTATAAAAAGTATATTATACATTAATTCGTATGGTGCTTTATATTTATAGCAAAACATTACCTTCATAAAAAATCCGCTTACCTTTGTATTAATGCAACAATTACCCAAACCTGCCGAATTAAAAAAAGGAGGCGTTATTTTAATAGATAAACCCTATAAGTGGACTTCTTTTGATGCCGTAAACCTAATTAAAGTTACAATAAGAGTAAAAATTGGTCATTGTGGTACATTAGACCCCTTAGCAACAGGCCTACTAATATGTTGTACCGGCGAAATGACAAAATCTATATCCTCTTATCAGTTATTACCAAAAGAATATACAGGTATTATACACTTAGGTGCTATTACCGATACTTTTGATCTTGAAAGTGAACCACATGATTTTAAACCCTACGAGCATATTACCAATGAACTAATTATGGAAACCATAAAAGGTTTTACAGGTGAAATAATGCAAGTGCCGCCTATACATTCTGCCATAAAAAAAGATGGTGAAAGGTCTTATGACTTAGCCAGGGCAGGAGTTGATGTAGTTTTAAATGCCAGACCGGTTACAGTAGGCGAATTTGAAATAACACAAATTAGCTTACCCGAAGTTCATTTTAGAGTACTTTGCAGTACCGGCACTTATATACGTTCTTTGGCAAACGATGTAGGTATGGCATTGGGTTGTGGTGGCTATCTGCAAGAATTAAGACGCACCAAAATAGGCAATTTTACTGCTACAAATGCGTATTCGCCTCAACAATATAAAGATTACTGGAAATCTCTTGCACCTCAAAAAAAACAATAAAATATAATTTACGACAACATATAAATATTATTTTTTATATTTTACAAATTAATTTATACTCTTTTTCTAAATACATCATTTAGTTTTTAAACTGTATATTGCACAAAATAGTATTTTTAATATTAAATTTATTTTCATGAAAAAGAACCACGAACGAATATGGTTTTTGTTCGCAATTTTTTTATCTATAATTGTTACAATATATTTTTTATCAAGTATCGTTTTGTACCCGGGCAATATGCTAATTGCATTGGGTGGCGATGCGGGCATGACTTATCATGCTTACTTATACCATGTATTATATGAAAAAGGAGTATGGACAGATTGTATGAATTACCCTTATGGCGACAATATTACCTATAAAGGCAGTCTGCCATTGTTATCTATACCTTTAAGCTATTGCAGAGATATTTTGCATATAAATACAGAAAAGGCTTTGGCAACTATGCACCTACTTATTGGGTTAAGTTATGTTTTAGCAATTTTATATACCTATAAAATACTGCGGCATTTTAAAATATTACCGCTTTTGTCTATACTATATGCAATATTTATTACACTAATGTCGCCACAGGTATTTAAGTTATTAGGGCATTTTGGTTTAGTATATACATGTGTAATACCTATGCTTTTTTATTGGTCTTTAAAATATTACGATACCAACAAATGGTTATATCCTTTATATATGCTTATACTTGGTTTATTAATGAGTTTTTCTCATCTATATTTTGGGGCTATCATTTTTGTATGGGTTGTTTTTTATGTTTGTGCACATTTGCTCTTTGTTAAGCAAGCATTTCGTTATAAAATAAAACATAATGGGATGCTCCTAATAAGCATGGTTTTATTATTCGGAATATTAAAATTATTTTTAATTACTACCGACCCTGCAAAAGACAGACCCACTTATCAGTCTGACTCTAAACACAATAGTACTTATTTAACTAATATTCTTACTACTGCTCATTCTCCATTTGGAAACTTAACTCAAAAAATATATAAAAAAATAAGTATTAGTGGCGATAATGATGAAGGTTATACCTATTTAGGCATTGTAACAATTCTTGTAATAATTATTTCTATAGTAAATGGAATAATTATTTTCTTTAAAAAACGCGATTCATTCCTTTTATCACAAAAGCTATTTCACCCTATATGGGTATTTATTGCTTTATGTAGTTTATTTCTTGCTATGGATATGCCCTATAGATTAAATATGGAGTGGTTGTTTGACTATACATATATATTTAAACAATTTAGGTCATTAGGTCGTTTTAGCTGGATATTTTATTATTCAATAACTATCTATTCAGTTGTACTAATTTTTAGCTGGTATCAAAAAGCTATTTTATATAAAAAATATATTGTTGCATATTCTATACTAATTGTTACTTTAATTACTTGGGGGGTGGAAGTAAATGCTTATGCAGATTTCATTAGAAGTAAGAATGAAAACGGAATGTATAATTATACTTTTTTCTGTTCGAAAGAAGAAAAAAAATGGTCTGAATTCCTTTTAGAACATCAACATAACAAAGATGAATTTCAGGCTATTATTTCGCTCCCATTTGCTAATGTAGGTACAGAGAAAATTGCACTTGAAAATGATGTTACTTCGTGGGTAATGACATTAGACGGTAAGGCATCTATACAATTACACTTACCTATTGTAGATGCCTATATTGCAAGAGAATCGTGGTCTATAGCCGAGAGCCAGGTTAGAATAGCCGGTGGACCATTTACCGATAAACCTATATTGAAATTAGTAGATAAACGTCCTTTTTTATTATTTCAATTTGAAGAAGACAGCCTTGATGCCGATAGCAAATATTTATTAACAGCAACAGATTATATTGGTCATTTTTCTCAATTAAATGTTTATGCATTTTATCCCGAACGCTTAATAAAAAATGACAAGGTATATGCAGACAGTATTACGCAAATATTACCTTATTTAACAACAAGCGATACCTGTATAGGCAGTAATGGCACATGGTATGTTAATCATTTTGATAATTTAATATCTACCGAAAAATTATTTGGAACCGGAGCAGCAAAAACTATTAAAGAAATTGATACTATAATTGCTACTATACCTATTGTGCCCGAAACAGAAGGACAATTATATGAGTTTTCTTGCTGGTTTCTTTTATCTAAACTCAATCCGTATTTTCCAAGTGTACTACTAGAGTCGTTAGATGATGCAGGAAATATTTTGTACTCTAAAGAAATACTCACAAAGCTTAGTTGCGACAATTATGGTTTATGGTTTAGAACATCGTCCTATTTTAATCTTGTACCCAAATGCAAAAGTATAAGATGTAAAATACATAATTATCCTTCAACATCTTACATTGCTATGGATGAACTACTACTTCGTCCGGCAAATGCAATAATAATTTCCAAACAAAAAGACAGTAATAATATTATGGTAAATAACCATTTTATACACAACGCAAATTAATCTACTAAAAAGAATAAATTAAAACATAATGTATTTTAAACTTTTATGTAGCATAACAAAAAGAATACTAGTGCTATTTTTATAAACACACTTTTGATATGTCAACCTATTTCAGAAAGAACCGTCATGCAAATTGTATTTTGCATGACGGTTCTTATAATGTATATTATAGCTTATTACTTTATTACTTCTAATTCTTTACCTACTTTAATAAAAGCATCAATTGCAGTATCAAGATGGTGCTTTTCGTGTCCTGCTGATATTTGTACTCTTATACGTGCTTGGCCTTTAGGTACTACCGGATAAAAGAAACCAACTACATAGATACCTTCTTCAAGCATACGAGCGGCAAATTTCTGTGCAATTACTGCATCATAAAGCATAAGTGGGCAAATAGCATGTGTTCCTGGTTTAATATCAAAACCGGCTTCTTTCATTCTTTTGCGGAAATAGAGTGTATTTTCCTCTAATTTATCTCTTAATGTTGTTGTTTCGCTTAGCATATCTAACACAGCTATAGATGCACCTACAATAGATGGAGCCAAAGAGTTAGAAAACAAATAAGGACGGCTACGTTGACGCAACATATCAATTATTTCTTTTTTACCACTAGTAAAACCACCCGAAGCACCGCCTAATGCTTTGCCCAATGTGCCGGTAATAATATCAATTTTACCCATAACACCACAAAGCTCATGTACACCACGACCTGTTGCACCCATAAAGCCCGATGAGTGGCTTTCGTCTATCATAATAAGTGCATCATATTTTTCTGCTAATGCAACTATTTTATCTAATTGTGCAATTGTACCGTCCATAGAAAAAACAGAATCGGTAACAATCATACGGGTACGAGCATCCATATTGGCAATAAGTTGTTGCTCCAGGTCGCTCATGTCATTGTGCTTATATCTGCCTCTGCGGGCTTTGCATAAACGAACACCATCTATAATAGATGCATGGTTCAATTCATCTGATATGATTGCATCGTTCTCGCCTAATAATGGTTCAAAAACTCCACCGTTAGCATCAAAGCAAGCTACATAAAGTATGGTATCTTCAGTACCTAAAAACTGGGCTACTTTTTGTTCCAGTTCTTTATGAATATCCTGCGTGCCACAAATAAATCTTACCGAACTCATGCCATAACCTCTTGAGTCTATAGCTTTATGTGCAGCTTCTATTACTTTTGGGTGCGATGAAAGCCCTAAGTAATTATTGGCACAAAAATTAAGAACGGTTTGTCCGTTAACTACAATTTCTGCTCCTTGTTCCGATTCTATAATGCGTTCATTTTTATATAAACCCGCGTCTTTTATTTCCTGCAATTCTTGTTGCAGCCGTGTATAAAATGATGTGCTTGCCATAATTGTTAAATTGAGTACAAAGTAAAGAAATTAATTTAAAAGAGGGGTGTTGTATTATTTTCGTACAATAAATACAATAAAAATAGTACATAATTTATTCTGTTTTTAGGGTTGAACATGAAAAAGCAAACCAATTATTTTTTTAAATAAACAAAACAGAGCGACATAGTTTGGCGTTTGATGCTATTACCTTTGTAGAAAGAATTTAAACTATTCTATATGGTATCAAAAACTATTAGCTTAATGTAGGAATGATTAGAGAAATGCAAGTAACAATGTATAATAGAATAGGATTTAAGTATTTCTGAGGCTATTTATTTTAATTTAGCAAAATAAATTTTAGCATAGAATTGTCGAAACAAATAGTAGTCGGTAAAAAGTCGTAACTTTGAAATGGTAATGAGATAGTACTATAATTAAAAAAAGTTACTTTGTTATGCAAACTATAGATATTAAAGCACTGGAAAAACGGGGAAATGATGCAGTGAAAAGGTTGCGGAAAACGAAACATGAAAAAGGATTGCCTTTTATGATTAACTCAAAAACATTGCCACCAAATCAATGTTATCTTGAATATCCGGACGGCAGTATTGCTTTAGTAAACATAAAATCAATAACAGATCGTGATTTTACAACTGTACGTATTTTAACTGATGCAGAAAGAGAAGAAATCATAAATATATTTTTATTTAAATAACATTATGCCGGAACTTTATATTATTACCGGTTCAAATGGTGCAGGTAAATCAACAATTGGACCCGACTATCTACCGGAAAATATAAAAGATACCTGTGAAATATTTGATGGAGATAAATTATTTATTTCAAAAAGAAATGAATTATGGCAAAATTTAAAAGCACCAAAGGAAGTTGCAAAACTCGCATTTAAGTTTACGTTAGATACTTTTGAAAAACAAGCAGATGAAGCAATAGCAGGTAATAAAAATTATGTTTACGAAGGGCATTTTACAAATGACAGCACTTGGGATATACCACGTAAATTTAAAAAATACGGATATTACACAAACTTAATATTTTTTGGTTTGGAGAGTCCTGAAACGTCTCAATTGAGAGTAATTGAACGTTCTAAAGAAGGAGGACATTGGGTTGATCGCCGGACTATAGAAGATAATTTTTATGGTAATCTACAAAAGTTGGAAAAGCACTTTGATACTATCAATAATATTAAGATTATAGATACAACCGCAAAGCATATTATACTTGCTCACTTTGTTGATGGAGAAATAAATTCAACGGTTGCTTCAAATGATTTACCTAAATGGTTTAAAAAATTCCTTCCAAAATTTACTAAAATAATAGTTGATAGGGAAATGTAAAATTCTTTCAGAATTGCAGGTAGTTTTAATGTTTTTTCTTCTATGTAATTATTCATGGAGAATGTTTGTGTGAAAAAATAATTAATATGGAATGTCTGATTTGTAAAAATGGCACTACTAATAAAGGGTTTGACACAATTTCTTTTGAGAAGAATGGACATTTGATTATTGTTAGGAATGTACCAGGGGAAGTTTGTAATAATTGCGGGTATTTTTATATTGATGATACTGTCGCTATTGAATTACAGAAAAAACAAAAAAAGCGATTGCCGATGGTGTAGAACTTGAAATAATGCAATATGCATAGCAGAGTGATTTTATCTGTATTTTTTTAAATAAACAAAACAGAGCGACATAGTTTGGCGTTTGATGCTATTACCTTTGTAGAAAGAATTTAAACTATTCTATATGGTATCAAAAACTATTAGCTTAAACCACTTGCCTACAAAAGTATTTGATTTGAAGAACACGGCTTCCAACATGAATATTTCGGATGTTTTTAATGAAAGAAAAAGGTCTTATATCGATGAATTTCAACTCTATATTGCCTACTTCAATACAATACCCAATTACATTAATGAAATTGATATAGACTGTCTTAAAGCAAGTAAGTGGTTTAGTGAAAATTATAAAAGTGAAATTGGTGATGTATATTATTCAAAAGTATATTATATTCGTAGCAAAAGTGCTGAATTAGACGATATGTATTATTTTATCTATGAAGATTTGATTGTTTATTTTGATACGAATAATTCAATTGTAAGGTTTCTATTCCGCAAAACGGATATTGAAAGGGTGGAAACTGTAATAAATGGCATCAAAAAATTTAAAGAAAGAAAGAAGCGAAAAAAGCCTGAATTATATTTATTGATAAGCACATCTTCAGGTATTGATACGAATAAACTTGAAATTTTAAAGCCCAAATTAAACATAGGCGACAATTACAACGATGATTTTAAAGAAATACATGAAATTATACTCAAAAGATTATCAAAGAAAAATGATAAGGGTTTAGTGTTATTGCATGGCAAGCCCGGTACAGGTAAAACTTCTTATATTAGGTATCTTATCTCTATTTTGAAAAAGAATGTCATTTTCTTACCGCCCAATATGGCAAGTGCTATAACTAATCCTGATTTAATTTCTATCTTGATTAATAATTCTAACTCTGTTTTTGTTATTGAGGATGCCGAAAATATTGTTGTTGACAGGGAAAAAGATGGTCATTCACCAGTATCGGCATTGCTTAATATTTCTGACGGGTTGTTATCCGACTGTCTGAATATTCAAATCATCTGTTCTTTCAACACAGATATTTCTAAGGTGGACAGTGCTTTAATGCGTAAAGGGAGATTAATAGCCAAATATGAGTTTAAAGAACTGGAGGTAGCTAAAGCAAATGCACTCTCTACAAAGTTGGGCTACAATACTACATTTGATAGCCCAATGGCATTAACCGCCATTTACAATCAGGGAGAAAAGGATTTTCAACAAATTAAAAGAAATAATCCTATTGGATTTAGAGCATAAACATTATTTTGTGAATCGAAAAAATAAGAAAAATGGATAACACTTTTACGGCTATTGATTTTGAAACTGCAC